>NZ_JBRREB010000013.1:0-88603 GCF_056759995.1 Stenotrophomonas sp. STEN030
GGTTGGGGGTTTTCCCCCGCCCCCAACCGGGGGGGCGGGGGGTTCGGCCGGACCATGGCGGGCATGGGGGGTGGCGGTAAACCGCTGGCCCTAGTTGGGCGCGGCACTAGGGATCGGTCGGTTTGACTCGGGGTTGGTTTCGCACTAATGTATTAGCACGCTATTACATTGATACATCATGAAGCCACGCCCCGAGATCGAACGTGAAAAGCCCTCAGATGCCCCGTTGAAGGCGCTGGCGCGGGCTTTGGCCGCGCTGGACAGGCCACAAGACGTGCAGGCCTTCCTGCGTGACCTGTGCACGCCGGCCGAGCTGGAGGCCATGGCCGATCGCTGGCGGGTGGTCCCTTTGCTGCGCAAAGGTGTGCCCTACCGTGAGATCTATGACCTGACCGGGGTGAGCGTTACCACCATCGGCCGGGTCGCGCGTTCGCTCGAGCACGGTGCCGGTGGCTATGCCGCCGCCATCGACCGCCTCGCCACGCGTAAAACCGAATCCAACTGAGATAACCCCATGAGTGCTTCAACCTCCGCCCCGGCACGCGACCGGCTGCGCATCGCCATTCAGAAAAGCGGTCGCTTGGCCGATCCCGCGCGCAGCCTATTGGCGGCTTGTGGGCTGAGCTGGCGGCAGAGCCGTGACAAGCTGTTCTGCTTCGGCGAATCGCTGCCCGTGGACCTGCTGCTGGTGCGTGACGACGACATCCCCGGGCTGATCGCCGACGGCGTCTGCGATCTGGGCGTGGTTGGCTTGAACGAATTGGACGAACAGGCCAAGGCGCGTCGGCAGATTGGTTTGGCTGATGCATACCAGCCGCTGCGTGGTCTTGGTTTTGGTTCCTGCCGCTTGATGATCGCGGTGCCGGAAGACTGGGATTGGCAGGGCGTGCAGATGCTGCAGGGCAAGCGCATCGCCACGAGTTACCCGGCCATCCTTGCCGCATGGTTGCAGGAAAAGGGCATTGACGCGCAGGTCGTAGAGCTCTCCGGGTCGGTGGAAATTGCGCCGAAGCTGGGCACGGCTGAAGTCATCTGCGATCTGGTTTCCAGTGGGGCCACGCTGGCTGCCAACCAACTCAAGCCGGTGGAAGTGCTGCTGGAAAGTGAAGCAGTACTCGCCGGGCCGGTACACGAGCTTGATGATGCGCGCGCGGGCCTGATGGCGATGCTGCTGCGACGCCTCGATGGTTTGAGCAAGGTGCAGGACCAGAAGCTGCTGATGTTCTCGGCCGCCGAGGATCGCGTTGAAGACCTGGCCCGCTTGTTGCCTGATGCCGAGCCGCTGTTGCGCCTGCCAGGGCAGGGCGACGCGGTACGGCTGCAGACCATGTGCAGTGGCGCTTTGAGCTGGCAGCGGCTGGAAGAGCTGGAGCGCGCTGGCGCGCAAGGCCTGATGGTGTTGGCAGTGGAGAAGTCGCTGGTATGAACATCCTCGATTGGAACGCGCTCGACGCCTATGCACAGGCGCGCGCTCTGACCCGTCCGGTGCAAACCGTAGCCACGCAGACCCGTGAGTCGGTCGCCGGCTTGATCGAGCAGGTGCGTAGCCGTGGCGACGCGGCACTGCGTGAAATCACCGAGCGCTTCGACGGAATTGCGCCGGAGCGCTTCGAAGTCAGCGAAGCCGAGTTCGCGGCTGCGGAGCTGGCGGTATCAGCCGAGCTGCGCATCGCCATGCAGCAAGCCGCAGAGCGCATCGATACCTTTCACCGCGCCGGCATGGCCCAGCCCTACAGTGTGGAAACCGCACCCGGCGTGGTCTGCGAAAAGGTCATCCGGCCGATTGCGCGCGTCGGCTTGTACGTACCCGCAGGCAGCGCCCCCTTGCCGTCCACCGCACTGATGCTGGGCGTGCCGGCCAAGCTGGCTGGTTGCCGCGAAGTAGTGCTGTGCACGCCGCCGCGCAAGGACGGTACCGCTGACCCTGCAGTGTTGGTGGCCGCGCGCCTGACCGGCGTGCACCGTGTGTTCAAGATTGGCGGTGCGCAGGCTATTGCTGCCATGGCCTATGGCACCGAGTCGGTTCCGTCCTGCGACAAACTGTTCGGGCCGGGCAACAGCTTCGTTACCGAAGCCAAGCAGCAGGTCGCCCAAGCCGGTGCTGCTGCCGTCGATATGCCGGCTGGTCCGTCTGAAGTGCTTGTGATCGCCGATGCTGGCGCCAATCCCGCATTTGTTGCCGCCGATCTGCTGTCGCAGGCAGAGCACGGCCCGGATTCGCAGGTGTTGCTGCTCAGCGATGACGTGGCGATGATTGCCGCCGTGCAGGACCAGGTGGAAGCACAACTTGCGCAGCTCAGTCGCGCGGCGATTGCGCGCCAGGCGCTGGGTGCATCGCTGCTGGTCAAGGTTGATTCGATTGCGCAGGCATTTGAAATCTCCAATCGTTACGCCCCGGAGCACCTGATTCTGGCCTTGCGCGAACCGCGCAAATGGCTCGACAAAGTGGAAGCGGCGGGCTCGGTCTTCCTTGGCGATTACACCCCGGAAGCGCTGGGTGACTACTGCTCCGGCACCAATCACGTGTTGCCCACCGCCGGTGCCGCGCGCGCATACAGCGGTGTCAGCGTCGCCAGCTACCAGAATCAGATCAGCGTGCAGGCCGCCAGCCGTGAAGGGATCGCAGGCATAGGCCCGTGCGCGTTGACCTTGGCGCATGCCGAAGGCTTGGGTGCACACGCCAATGCGGTGGCGCTGCGGCTCGGAGTCGCACCGTGAGCGTGCTCGATCTGGTTCGTGAGGACTTGCGCGACTTCGGCGGTTACTCCTCCGCGCGCAGCGCCAAGCTGCAGGGTGAAATCTGGCTCAATGCCAATGAGTCGGCATGGGCAAATCCCAGCGACGCGTATGCCAATTGCCGCCGCTATCCTGACCCGCAACCGCAGGCGCTGCGCGAGCGCCTGGCCGACCTCTATGGCTGCCAGCCCGAGCAGTTGCTGATCGGTCGCGGTAGCGACGAAGCCATTGATCTGCTGGTGCGCGCCCTGTGCGTGCCCGGCCGCGACGCGGTGTTGTACACGCCGCCGGTGTTCGGCATGTATGCGGTCAGTGCGCGATTGCAGAATGCACCCGCACTGGAAGTGCCGCTGCTGGATACCGAAGCGGGGCTGGTGCCTGACATCGACGCCATCATCGCCACCGCAAAGCAAGGCAAGGCCAAGCTGGTGTTCCTGTGCTCGCCGTCCAATCCCGGTGGCCTTAGCATTCCGCTGCAGCAGGTGCAGGCCGTGGCCGAAGCGCTGCGCGGCCGGGCGCTGGTGGTGGTTGACGAAGCCTACGGCGAGTTTGCCGATGAGCCGTCCGCCACCACCTTGATGGATCGCTTTGACAACATTGCGGTGCTGCGTACCTTGTCCAAGGCGCACGCCTTGGCCGCGGCGCGCATTGGCAGTGTCATTGCCGATGCAGCACTGATCACCGTGCTGCGGCGCTGCCAGGCCCCGTATCCGATTCCCACACCATGCTCTGCCTTGGCGCTTGCCGGCCTCGACGACGCAGTGCTGTCGCAGACTCGCGCCCGCATCGCCACCGTGCGCAGCGAGCGCGGTCGGCTGCGTATCGCTTTGGCGCTGCAAGCTTGTGTACGCCATGTTTACGGCTCGGATGCCAACTTCCTGCTGGTGCGCTTCCACGACGCTGAAGCTGCATTCCAGACCCTGCTGACGGCCGGCGTGGTGGTGCGTGACCAGCGCGCCGCACCGCAACTGCAGGACGCCCTGCGCATCACACTGGGCACCCCCGAACAGAACGATCGCGTCCTCGACGCACTTGCCACGCTGGAGCTCATCGCATGACCCCCATTCTGTTTGTCGATCGCGATGGCACCTTGATCGAGGAGCCGGCCGACTTCCAGATCGACGCCTACGAGAAGATCCGCTTCGTCAGGAACGTGATCCCGGCGATGCTGAAGCTGCGTGATGCTGGCTACCAGTTCGTCATCGTCTCCAACCAGGACGGCCTCGGTAGTGAAGGCTACCCGCAGGCCAGTTTCGATGGCCCGAACGATCTGATGCTGCAGATCTTCGCCAGCCAGGGCATTACCTTCCGCGACGTGCTGATCGACCCCAGTTGGCCGCAGGACAACAGCCCCAACCGCAAGCCGGGTATCGGCATGATGGTCTCGTATCTGCAGGACCGCAGTATCGATTGGGCGCGCTCGGGCATGGTTGGTGATCGGCCGACCGACATCCAGTTTGCTGACAACATGAAGATCCGTGGCTTCCAGCTGCGTACCGAGCAGTTCGGCGGCGAGTGGGATTGGGATGCCATCGCACACGAGTTGGCGGATGCACCACGTCGGGCCACCGTGCAGCGCGACACCAAGGAAACCCAGATCCGCGTATTCGTCGACCTGGACAAGGTTGCCAGCTCGAAGATCAACACTGGCCTGCCGTTCTTTGACCACATGCTGGATCAGATCGGTCGCCACGGTGGTTTTGCGCTGGAAGTGGAAGCCAAGGGCGACCTGCATATCGACGAACACCACACGATCGAAGACACCGGTCTTGCACTGGGCCAGGCCTTGCGTGAAGCATTGGGTGACAAGCGCGGAATCGGTCGCTATGGCTTCACCTTGCCGATGGACGAGACCCTGGCCAGCGCCGCGTTGGATTTCAGCGGTCGTCCGTATTTCGTATTCGATGGTGATTTCAAGCGCGAGCGTGTTGGCGATATGCCGACTGAGCTGGTGCCGCATTTCTTCCGCTCGCTGTGCGATGCCAGCGGCTTGAACCTCAACCTCAAGGTTGAAGGCGAGAACGATCACCACAAGGTTGAGGCCTGCTTCAAGGCCTTGGCCCGCGCTTTGCGCCAGGCCATTCGCAAGGAAGGCACCGAGTTGCCGTCGACCAAGGGGGCCTTGTGAGCAAGGTCGGTCTGGTTGATGCCGGCGGCGCCAACCTGGGCTCGGTGCGCTATGCACTGGAGCGGCTGCAGGTTGATGTGCAGATGGTGCGCGAGCCAACGGATCTCGCCGGCCTTGAGCGGGTAATCCTGCCGGGTGTGGGTGCTGCGGCCGAGGGCATGCGGCGCTTGCATGCGCAGGGGCTGGTACAGCCGCTGCGCGAGCTGCAGGTGCCGCTGATGGGCATCTGTCTTGGCATGCAGCTGCTGTTTGAACGTTCGGAAGAGGGTGATGTGGAATGCCTGGGCCTGCTGCCCGGCATCGTCCGTCGCCTGCACCCTGGCGTTGGGGTGCGCGTGCCGCATATGGGCTGGAACAAGTTGCTGGCCTTGCGCGAATCGCCTTTGCTGGATGGTGTTCCGGTCGGATCAAGCGCTTACTTCGTGCACAGCTACGCCGCGCCGGTTACCTCGGATACGGTCGCGGCCTGTCATCACGGCGGCCTGTTTACCGCGGTGGTACAGCGCGAGCGCCTGTGTGGCGCGCAGTTCCATCCCGAGCGTTCGGCTGGGCCGGGCGCTCGCATCCTGCAGAACTTTCTTGAGATTGCCGCATGAGCTTCACTGTTTACCCCGCGCTGGATATCCGTGACGGACGCGTCGTGCGCCTGCTGCAGGGCGATTACGCCAAGCAGACCACTTATGGCGACGATGCCTTACCGCGCGCGCAGGCATTCGCTGCGACCGGTGCGACTTGGATGCATTTGGTTGATCTGGATGCGGCCAAGGCAGGCGGCTATACCTTGGCGCCCTTGCTGCAGCAGATCGCTGCAGCCACCAAGCTGAAGGTGCAGACCGGCGGCGGCGTGCGCAGCCGTGATGATGTAGCGCGCATCCTTGAAGCAGGCGCCAGTCGCGTGGTGATCGGCTCGCTGGCCGTGCGTCAGCCCGAACAGGTATTGGCCTGGCTGGCTGAGTTCGGTGCCGAGCAGCTGACCATCGCGCTTGATACCCGTCAGGGCGAGGACGGCGTGTGGCGCTTGCCGGTGCACGGTTGGACTGAAACCGCAGATGTAACCTTGGATGAGCTCGCCCAGCGTTACGCGCAGGCGGGAATGAAGCATCTGTTGTGCACCGATATCTCCCGCGACGGCATGCTGTCCGGCCCGAATATCGAACTCTATGCACATCTGGCGCAGTTGCTGCCCGGCGTGGCGGTGCAGGCTTCCGGTGGTGTCCGTGATGCGGCTGATATCCGCGCGGCCAAGGCTGCTGGCTGCGGCGGCGCGGTGCTCGGCAAGGCTTTGCTGGAAGGTCACTTGCAGCTGGATGAGGCCTTGTCATGTTGAGTCGACGCATCATTCCCTGTCTGGACGTGCGCGAAGGACGCGTGGTCAAGGGAGTCAAGTTTCGCGACCATATCGACATGGGTGACATTGCCGAGTTGGCGCTGCGTTACCGCGACCAGGGCGCTGATGAGCTGGTGTTCTACGACATCTCCGCCAGCCCCGAAGGGCGCTCTGTCGATCGCGCCTGGATCGAGCGGGTGGCGCGCTTGATCGACATTCCGTTCTGCGTGGCCGGCGGTATCCGCGATGTTGAAACGGCGCGTGCGGTGCTCCATTCCGGTGCTGACAAGATTTCCATCAACACCCCGGCGCTGGAGCGCCCGCAACTGATCGCCGAACTTGCGGAAGCTTTCGGCCAGCAATGCGTGGTGGTCGGCATCGACTCCATCCGAGAGCCGGACGGGCAATGGCGCGTGCGCTCCTACACCGGCGACCCGAGCAAGACCCGCGCCGAAGCCAAGCTGACCTTGGACTGGGTGCGTGAAGTACAGGCCCACGGCGCAGGTGAAATCGTGCTGAACTGCATGGACAGCGATGGCGTGCGCAAGGGGTACGATATTGCACAGTTGCGCCAGGCCCGGGCGCTGTGCACGGTTCCGTTGATCGCCTCTGGCGGCGCGGGCTCGCCGCAGCATTTCGCCGATGTATTCGAACAGGCTGACGTTGACGGGGCTTTGGCCGCCAGTGTGTTCCACTCCGGCGCCATCGCAATTCCGGAACTGAAGCAGTTCCTGCGCGAACAACAAATCGAGGTTAGGGATGTCTACTGAATTCAAGCCGGTTGATCCGGCTGCACTGGACTGGGACAAGGTCAACGGCATGATCCCGGTCATCATCCAGGACGAGGCCACATTGCGCGTGCTGATGCTGGGCTATATGGACCGTGACGCACTGGAAACCACCCGCAGCAGCGGCAAGGTCACCTTCTTCAGCCGCAGCAAGAAGCGTTTGTGGACCAAGGGCGAGACGTCCGGCAATCACCTTGAGTTGGTCGACATCCGCAGCGATTGCGACAATGACACCTTGCTGGTCACCGTGCGCCCGCATGGCCCTACCTGCCACACCGGGGAGACCAGCTGCTTCAGCGCCGCACCGGGCAACTTCCTAGGCGCCTTGAATGCCTTGATCAAGCAGCGTGAGCATGATCGTCCGCTCAATAGCTACACGACCAAGCTGTTTGAAAAAGGTGCGCGTCACATCGCGCAAAAAGTGGGCGAAGAGGGTGTGGAAACCGCACTGGCGGGCGTTGTACAGCTTGACGAAGATCTATTGGGCGAATCGGCCGATCTGTTGTTCCACCTGATCGTGCTGCTGCGCGCCCGCGGGCTGTCGCTGGACGACGCCATCGGCGTGCTCGAAGACCGCCATGCCAAGGCCGCGGAAAAGGTGGCGAGCTAACCCGTAGTGCCGAGCCATGCTCGGCAGTGGCTTTACCGGGCTTTTCTGTAGTGCCGAGCCATGCTCGGCAGGAGCTTTACCGATAGACCAGATGTGGGAGCGGTGTAAGCCGCGAAGCTGGCAATGCGTCGCTGCTAGCCATCCCTGCAATCGGACGCTGTATCAGCTTCGCGGCTGACGCCGCTCCTACAAAAGCTATGCTGCTCGCCACCTGCAGCAACGCCTTTGCAGCATCCCGGGGCGATAATGGGCGCCTGCCCATTGTTGCCGAGACCTTCATGCGCCTACTCCTGTTGCCTGCTCTGCTGGCCTGCGCGCCATTTGCCGCCAGCGCCTCCTGCGTCGACGGCGCGGTATTCCTCGACAGCAACGGCAATGGCCGACAGGACGCCGGCGAGAAGCCGCTGGCAGGCATCCGTGTCTCCGATGGCGCGCACATCGTCAGCACCAGCAAGGACGGCCGCTACCAGCTGCCAGCATCCAGCCAGCCCAACATCTTCATCATCAAACCGGCCGGCTATAGCGCAGCCACGCGTGGCGACGGCCTGCCGGACATCTGGCGGCCGCAGGCAGGCGAGGGGGAGGCGCAGTGCCGCCCGTTCGCACTGAGGGCAGAAAAGAACGCACCCAGCAGCTTCCAGGCCCTGCTGCTGGCTGACAGCCAGACCAGCACGGCGCAGGACGTAGGTTACTTCGAGCGCGACATCATCGAACCGCTGCGCGGCAAGCATCAGGCGCGCTTGGGCATGACCCTTGGTGATATCACCAATGACGACCCTGGCCTCTACCCGGCGCTGACCAAGGCGGTCACTTCGCTGGGCGTGCCGTGGCTGCACGTTCCCGGCAACCACGACATGGACCTGGGCGCGAGCAGTGACGCCGATTCGCTGGCCAGTTTCCATCGCCAGCTCGGCCCGGACACCTACGCCTGGGAAGAGGCCTCGATGGTGTTCATAGGCATGGACGACATCATCGCCCAGCCCGGCCAGAAGCCGGCGTATGTCGGCGGCCTGCGTGAGGATCAGTTCGCCTTCCTTGAGGCTTACCTGCCGACCATCCCGAAGGACGAGCTGGTGGTACTGGGCTTCCATATCCCGCTGTTCGACCACGTCTATCGTGCTGAAGACCGTGCTCGCTTGTTCAAGTTGCTGGAGCAGGTGGCGCACCCGCTGATTGTCAGCGGCCATACCCACAACCAGAGCCAGAAATTCTGGGGCGCGGCGGATGGCTGGAATGGTGCAAGGCCCCTGCACGAGTACAACGTAGGCGCTGCCTGCGGTGCGTTCTGGTCAGGGGTAAAGGACACGCAGGGCATTCCCGATACCACCATGGCCGACGGCACGCCCAACGGCTACGGCCTGCTCAATGTCCGCCCGCAAGGCCAGTACAGCGTCGAGTACCGCGTTGCCCGTGCGCCGGCGGATCAGCAGATCGCGTTGCATGCTCCGAAGGTGCTGCGGCAAGGTGCGTATCCGGCCTGGGGCATCTACGCCAATGTGTTCATGGGCTATGACGGCCTGCCGGTCGAGTTCCGCGTGGATGGCGGCGAATGGCAGCCGATGAAGCAGGTCAAGCAGGCGGATCCGCGTTTGTTGGTGGAGAACATTGCCGACGATCTTGCCGGTGAGCTGCGTGGCTACGACCGTTCGCCCGAAGCCGTACCGTCCAGCCATCTGTGGCGCGCGGCATTGCCGACCAAACTGAGCGAGGGTGAGCATGCGGTGGAGGTGCGCACCACATTGAACGGCGTCGAGTACCGTAGCCAGGCGAGCTACCGGTTGCAGACAGCACAGCCGTAATAGCTGCGCTTGTTGTGGGAGCGGCGTAAGCCGCGAAGCAGACAATGCTTCGCGGTGAGAAGCTCCCGCGACCTGACAGCCCACGAGCTTCGCGGCTGACGGCGCCCCCACAAGTGAGCGGTGCTTTCTGCGGCAGGCTTTTTGTAGGAGCGGCGTAAGCCGCGAAGCCCGGGAATGCGCCTAGTCCAGGTATTTTTGTAATCTGACAATCTACGAGCTTCGCGGCTAACGCCGCTCCTACAAAAAAAACTGGGTGCACGGACGTCATGCGTTGGAAGGCAGCAATAGCAAGAATCACGGTTCTCGGTACAGCCTTGGCGTCGGCCGGTTGCGGCTTTCCGCTGCCCGGCAGCCAATCTCATGTAGAGCCGATGGACCCCGCGCGCAAGCTGATCGGGCAGGTGCAAGGGCAGGGTGCCAGCAGCCCGTTGCTGGGCAGCGAGGTGCTGGTCGAAGGCATCGTGGTGCGTAACCTGATGGGCGACAGCGACGACATAGGTCAGGAGCTCAAGGAAACCCTGGGCGAAGGCGATCGTGGCACGCCCACGATCGGTTGGTTCCTGCAGGACGAGGGCGATGGCAACCCGGCCACATCCGATGGGGTGTTCGTGCTGGATCAGGGCTACGACACCTCGATCAACATGCCGGCCGAGGCTGAGTTCACCATGCGCATGGGGTCGCGACTTCGCACCGGTGATCGGGTAGCCGTACGTGGCACGGTGGTGGAGTTACCTCAGCAGCAGGTAGCTGATCAGCCACGCAGTACCGGTCATCGGATTTCGCGCGGCGAAGCGGGTGGGACGGTTACCGCCATCGCAGCGATGTCGCTGACGCTTGTCGCCTCTGATGAGCGCGCTGCAGCCATCGTACCTGTCACCGCTGCAGGCAATGGTGACGATGAGTCCCGCGAAGGCATGCGGCTCTAAAACGCCATTGTTACAGCGAACGCCGGCCGTCGCTGGCAAGCAGGACGCTGCAAGCGGTTATCAGGGCTCGCTCGCGATCAGATCAAATGCACAAAAAAGCCTCCCCGTTTCCGGGGAAGCTTTCAGGGATCACGCCTGAGGCATCACGCTTCCGGCTTGGCGTCACGCAGTTCGCGGCGCAGGATCTTGCCGACGTTTGTCTTGGGCAGTTCCTTGCGGAACTCGACGATGCGCGGATGCTTGTAGCCGGTGAGATTGGCGCGTGCGAATTCCTTCACCTGTTCTTCGGTGAGGTTGGGGTCCTTCTTTACGATGACCACCTTCACCACTTCGCCCGACTTCTCGTTGGGAGCACCAACGGCAGCCACTTCCAGAATGCCCGGCATCATCGCCAGCACGTCTTCGATTTCATTCGGGTAGACGTTGAAGCCGGACACCAGAATCATGTCCTTCTTGCGGTCGACGATGTAGAAGAAGCCGTTTTCGTCCATGCGTGCCATGTCGCCGGTATGCAGCCAGCCGTCGGCATCCATGACTTTGTCGGTCTCGTCCTGGCGATGCCAGTAGCCCTTCATCACCTGCGGGCCGCGGATGCACAGTTCGCCGACTTCGCCCGTCGGTACCATCTGTCCATCGTCGGTCTTGACGCAGGCTTCGGTGGACGGGATCGGCAAGCCGATGGCGCCGTTGTATTCCTTCAGGTCCAGCGGGTTGATACAGGCCGCCGGTGAGGTTTCGGTCAGGCCATAGGCTTCCACCAGGGTGACGCCGGTGACCTTTTTCCACTTGTCAGCCACGGCGCGCTGCACGGCCATGCCACCGCCGAGGGCAAACTTCAGATTGGAGAAGTCGACTTCGTCGAAGCCCTCGGTGTTGAGCAGACCATTGAACAGCGTGTTGACACCGGTAATGGCGGTGAAGCGGTTGTTCTTCAGCTCCTTGATGAAGCCCTTCATGTCACGCGGGTTGGTGATCAGGTAGTTCAAACCGCCGAGCTTCATGAAGACCAGACCGTTCGCCGTCAAGGCGAAGATGTGGTACAGCGGCAGCGCGGTGATGATGACTTCCTCACCGGGTTTGACGCCCGAGGCGCTGATCCAGGCCGAGGCCTGCTGCATGTTGGCGATCAGGTTGCGGTGGGTCAGCATCGCGCCCTTGGCCACGCCGGTGGTGCCGCCGGTGTACTGCAGGAAGGCAATGTCATCGTGGTCAACTTCGACCACCGGCATGCTGTGGCGCGTGCCCAGTTTCAATGCATCCTTGAAGCGGATGGCCTTGGGCAGGTCGTAGTCCGGCACCATTTTTTTCACGTACTTCAGCACGAAGTTGACGATGGGGCCCTTGGGGAAGCCGAGCATGTCGCCCAAGCCAGTTGTGATGACCTGCTTGACCGGCGTATCGGCGATCACCTGCTGCACGGTATCGCCGAAGTTGTCGACGACCAGCAGCACGGAGACACCGGCATCGACCAACTGGTGCTTGAGCTCGCGTGCGGTGTACAGCGGGTTGACGTTCACCACGGTCAGGCCAGCGCGCAGGATGCCGAAGATGGCGATCGGGTACTGCAGGCAGTTGGGCATCATGATCGCAACGCGGTCGCCCTTCTTCAGCTGCAGCTCGCCCAGCAGGTAGGCGGCGAACTGGGTGACCAGAACGTCCGCTTCGCCATAGGTCAAGACCTTGCCGAAGTTGGAATACGCCGGGCGATCACGGAACTTGGCAACTGAGGCATTGAAGACATCGGCGACGGAGTGGAATTCGTTGACGTCGATTTCAGCCGGTACACCAGCCGGGTAGCTCTGCAGCCAAGGACGTTCTTGAGTCATCTTCCCCTCCAGGAAATGGAATGATCTAGTGGTCAGGCCCGATCATCGGGCACCGGCGTTATTGTTGCCAGCATACCGTTCCGAATTGAAAAGGCGAAGGGATAGATGATGCGATCAGTCTTCAACTGCATGCTTTGTGCGGCGATTGTGCTTTTGTTGGGTGCTTGTGGCCGCGAACCGCCTGAGCAGCGCCTGCGCGATAGTTTTGCTGCAATGCAAGAAAGTGTTGAGGCGGGCAAGCCCGGCGGCTTTATGGACGGGGTGGCTGAAGACTTCGTTGGTAATGAGGGCTTGGACCGCGCCGGGATGGAGCGACTGTTGCGTGGGCAGTTGCTGCTCAACGCCAAGGTCGGCATCCAGACCGGGCCTTTACGGGTGGAGATGGGCGAGGGCGGAACTGCCACGGTGCGCTTCACTGTACTGCTGACCGGTGGCAGCCAAGGGCTGCTGCCTGAGCGCGGGCAGATGCAGGAAGTGGTTACTGGTTGGCGTGAGCAGGATGGGGAATGGCAGGTGTACAGCGCGGATTGGGCGCCGGTGGGTGGGGAAGGTTGACCTGCTGGGTTTGCTGGAGGGTTGAAGGCTTTGAAGTGCTGGAACGTAAAGGCCCCCCTCCCCAGCCCTCCCCTTGGCTGCGCCAAAGGGAGGGGGTAAGAGCAGCTGCCTTGCTTGTTTCCCTTCCTTTGGCGTAGCCAAGGGAAGGGTTGGGGAGGGGTGTTCTTGCTCTGGCTGCAGAACTTCAGCCCTCAAAAAAGAACGCCCCGTCAGGGGCGTTCTTCCAACAAACCAATCAGCGCAGCAGATCAGGCTGCTTTCTTAGCCGCCAGCTGCCGCAACACATACTGCAGCAAGCCGCCATTGCGGAAGTACTCCACTTCCTTCGGCGTCAGCAGCAGCACCTTGGCAGTAAAGCTCTTGCGGCTGCCATCAGCATTGGTCGCGGTCACCGTAGCGGTCTTGGCCTTGCCATCTTCCAAGCCGGTTACATCAAACACTTCCGAGCCATCCAGACCCAGCGTCTGCGCGTTCTCGCCGTCATGGAACTGCAACGGCAGCACACCCATGCCGACCAGGTTGGAGCGATGGATGCGCTCGAAGCTCTCTGCGATCACTGCCTTGACGCCCAGCAGGTTGGTGCCCTTGGCCGCCCAGTCGCGCGAGGAGCCGGTGCCGTATTCCTTGCCGGCCAGCACCACCAGCGGCACGCCATCGGCCTTGTACTTCATCGCCGCGTCGTAGATCGCCAGCTTTTCGCCGGTGTTGCTGCCCGGGGCGTAGTACAGCGTATTGCCGCCTTCTTCGCCGCCGAACATCAGGTTCTTGATGCGGATGTTGGCGAAGGTGCCGCGCACCATCACGTCATCATTGCCGCGGCGGCTGCCGTAGCTGTTGAAGTCGGCTGGCTGCACGCCACGCGACTGCAGGAAGCGGCCGGCCGGTGAGTCCTTCTTGATGTTGCCGGCCGGGGAGATGTGGTCGGTGGTGATCGAGTCACCAAACAGCCCCATCACCCGTGCACCGTGGACGTCGCTGATGCTGCCGACCTGCATGGTCATGCCGTCGAAGTAGGGCGGGTTCTTGATGTAGGTCGAGTCGCCATTCCATTCGTAGGCCTGGCCTTCCGGGGATTCGATCTGCGCCCAGCGGGTGTCACCCTTGAAGACATCGGCGTAGTTCTGCTTGAACATCTCCGGGCCAACGGTGGCGGCGATGGTGTCGCCGATCTCTTTGTTGCTCGGCCAGATGTCACGCAGATAGACGTCCTGGCCGTCGCTACCCTTGCCCAGCGGCTCCTTGCTCAGGTCGATGCGCACGGTGCCGGCGATGGCATAGGCGACCACCAGTGGCGGCGAGGCCAGGTAGTTGGCTTTCACTTCCGGGTGCACGCGGCCTTCGAAATTGCGGTTGCCCGACAGCACCGAGGCTACCACCAGATCGCCGGCGGCAATGCCGGCGCTGACTTCAGTGGGCAGAGGGCCGGAGTTGCCGATGCAGGTGGTGCAGCCGTAACCGACCACGAAGAAGCCCAGCTTCTCCAGGTCCGTCAGCACGCCGGCCTTTTCCAGATAGTCGGTAACCACGCGCGAGCCCGGTCCAAGCGAGGTCTTGACCCACGGCTTGGCCTTGAGCCCGACCCGTGCTGCGTTGCGCGCGAGCAGACCGGCACCGAGCATCACCGCCGGATTGGAGGTGTTGGTGCAGGAGGTGATGGCCGCGATCACCACCGCGCCGTCCTTCAATCGCATCGCTTGTTCGTTGATCACGATATCGGCATGGCCCTTGGCCAGCTGCTCATTGCCAACCGCGGCGCCGCCGCCTTCGTTGATGAAGTCGGCGACGTCGCCATTGCGCTGCTCGCGGTGGCTGGTCAGGCCCTTCAGTGCCTCGGTGAAATTGCTATGCACGTCTTCCAGCAGCACGCGGTCTTGTGGACGCTTGGGGCCGGCCATCGACGGTTTGACGTCGGCCATGTCCAGCTCAAGTGTGGCGCTGTACTGCGCGTGCGGGCTGTTGGCGTCGTGCCACAGGCCCTGCGCCTTTGCGTAGGCTTCGACCAGGTTGATCTGCGCATCGCTGCGGCCAGACAGGCGCAGGTAATTGAGGGATTCCGCATCAATCGGGAAAATGCCACAGGTGGCGCCGTACTCCGGGGCCATGTTGGCGATGGTGGCGCGGTCGGCCAACGGCAGATGCTGCAGGCCTTCACCATAGAACTCGACGAACTTACCGACCACACCGAGCTTGCGCAGCATCTGGGTGACGGTCAGTACCAGATCGGTGGCGGTGGTGCCTTCGGGCAGCTTGCCGGTCAGCTTGAAGCCGACCACCTGCGGAATCAGCATCGACGAGGGCTGGCCCAGCATCGCCGCCTCGGCCTCGATGCCGCCCACGCCCCAGCCGAGCACGCCGATGCCGTTGATCATGGTGGTATGCGAGTCGGTACCGAACACGGTATCCGGGAAGGCCCAGTTGCTGCCGTCGATCTGCCGTTCCATCACCACACGGGCGAGATTCTCCAGATTGACCTGGTGGACGATGCCGGTGTTCGGCGGAACCACCTTGAAGTTCTCGAAGGCTTTCTGGCCCCAGCGCAGGAAGCTGTAGCGTTCCTGGTTGCGCTCGAATTCGATCTTGCCGTTGAGGTCCAGTGCGTCCGGGCGGCCGAATACGTCGACCTGTACCGAGTGATCGATGACCAGCTCGGAGGGAATCAGTGGGTTGATCTGCTCGGCCTTGCCGCCCAGCTTGGTGACCGCATCACGCATCGCGGCAAGGTCGACCACGCAGGGCACGCCGGTGAAATCCTGCAGCACCACGCGCGCCGGCATGAAGGCGATTTCGGTATCCGGTTCGGCCTTGGGGTTCCAGCGGGCGACGGCTTCGATGTGGTCCGGGCCGACGGTCTGGCCGCCGTCCTCATGCCGGAGCAGGTTCTCCAGCAGGATCTTCATCGAATAGGGAAGGTGGGAGATGTCGAACTTCTGACCGAGCTTGGGAAGGCTGCAGTAGGTGTACTGCTGGCCGCCAACCTCCAGTTGGCTACGGGTGGAGAATGTATCGCTCATACCGCTGACTCCTCTTAGTGCAGATGGCTTGCGGCGGCGCCGGGGCGCTGCGCGGGCTTGTCAGGGCCAAGGGTCCTGACAGTTGGATGCCAGTCCGAGTATGGACGAAGCATCCTGCAATCGGTTCATGTTTGCTGGCCCCAGTTTAGGCAACGGCTTGTTGCGCGCATGTAACGGTTCCGAGGCGAGAGAGTGTGCGCAGCGCGCTGCACCTGTAGTGCCGAGCCATGCTCGGCAGGGGCGTTACCAATAGATCCCCGCCACCCAATGAAGTGTGGTTTGTGGGAGCGGCGTAAGCCGCGAAGCCACTGCTGCGCCAGCCCGCAAAGGCTTACCCCTCCCCAGCCCTCCCCTTGGCTGCGCCAAAGGGAGGGGGCTGTAGTGCCGAGCCAGCCTCAGCCGAGCATGGCTCGGCCCTACAGGGCAGGCGTTGCCGGGAAAGCCTCTGCCGAGCATGGCTCGGCACTACATGGGCTTCGGGTTTGGGGTATGCCGGCCGAAGTATGTATAATTCGTACATACTTCATTGGAGGTCCCATGGAAGCCACCGTAGCTGAACGCGGGCAGATCACCTTGCCCAAGGCCGTACGTGACGCGCTGGGCCTGACCAAAGGCACCCAGCTCAAGGTTGAGCTGGATGGCAGCCGCATCATCCTGCGCAAGAGCGTGGACGATGCCATTTCCCGCGCCCGCGGCAAGTTCGCGCTGGACGGGTTTGAATCGGCCGAACAGGCCGTGCGGACCGTCCGTGACGAGGCCGGTGAGGCATGATGATCGCCGTTGATTCCCCGGTCCTGATCGAGCTGCTCAGCGACGGCCCACGCGCCGACGCGGTGGAAGCCTGCCTGCGGCAGGCGCTGGTCGGCGGTCGGGTGGTCATCTGCGGTACCACCCTGGCCGAGATCTGTGCATCGCTGCGCGGCGGCGCCGAGGTGCAGGGCGCGCTGGAAGAAATGGGTGTCCATTTCAACCCGCTGGAAGCCAAATCCGCGCTGCGTGCCGGCGAGATGCATCGCCGCCACCGCCAGCGCAGCGGCGACAACCGCCGCATCGACGATTTCATGATTGGCGCCCACGCACTGCTGCAGTGCGACGGCCTGATCACCTGGAACGACACGTTTTATCGCGACTACTTCAAGGGCCTGAAGCTGATCGTGCCGCAAGCCTGAGAGCCCATCTTTTTTAACCGTATTACCCGGGAGTTGTCATGTTGGAAGCCTACCGCCACCACGTAGCTGAGCGCGCCGCGCTTGGCATCCCGCCGTTGCCGCTCACTGCACAGCAGACGGCCGACGTCATTGAACTGCTGAAGAACCCGCCGGCTGGCGAAGCCGAGTTCCTGGTCGATCTGATCACCAACCGCGTGCCGGCTGGTGTCGATGATGCTGCCAAGGTCAAGGCTTCGTACCTTGCCGCCATCGCCTTCGGCAGCGAGAAGAACGCACTGATCAGCCGTGAGCGCGCCACCGAACTGCTGGGCACCATGCTCGGTGGTTACAACGTCGCGCCGCTGATCCAGCTGCTGGACGACGCCGCAGTCGGCGCCATCGCCGCTGAAGGCCTGAAGCACACCCTGCTGGTGTTCGATGCATTCCACGACGTGCAGGAAAAGGCCAAGGCCGGCAACGCCAATGCACAGGGCGTGCTGCAGAGCTGGGCCGATGCCGAGTGGTTCACCAGCAAGCCGGAAGTGCCGCAGAGCCTGACCATCACCGTGTTCAAGGTGCCGGGCGAAACCAATACCGACGACCTGTCGCCGGCTCCGGACGCCACCACCCGTCCTGACATCCCGCTGCACGCGCTGGCGATGCTGAAGAACAAGCGTCCCGACGCGCCGTTCGTGCCGGAAGAAGACGGCAAGCGTGGTCCGATCCAGGAAATCCTGTCGCTGAAGGACAAGGGCCACCTGGTTGCCTACGTCGGCGACGTGGTCGGCACCGGCTCCAGCCGCAAGTCCGCCACCAACTCGGTGCTGTGGTTCACCGGTGAAGACATCCCCTTCATCCCGAACAAGCGCTTCGGCGGCGTGTGCCTGGGTTCGAAGATCGCCCCGATCTTCTACAACACCATGGAAGACGCCGGCGCACTGCCGATCGAGCTGGACGTGTCGAAGATGGAGCACGGCGATGTCGTCGAGTTGCGTCCGTACGACGGCAAGGCACTGAAGAACGGCGAAGTCATTGCCGAATTCCAGGTCAAGAGCGACGTGCTGTTCGACGAAGTGCGCGCCGGTGGCCGTATTCCGCTGATCATCGGCCGTGGCCTGACTGCCAAGGCGCGTGAAGCGCTGGGCCTGCCGGTCACCGATCTGTTCCGCCTGCCGGTGCAGCCGGCCGATACCGGCAAGGGTTACTCGCTGGCGCAGAAGATGGTTGGCCGCGCCTGTGGTCTGCCGGAAGGCAAGGGCATGCGTCCGGGCACCTACTGCGAACCGAAGATGACCTCGGTGGGCTCGCAGGACACCACCGGTCCGATGACCCGTGACGAGCTGAAGGACCTGGCTTGCCTGGGCTTCTCGGCCGACCTGGTGATGCAGTCGTTCTGCCACACCGCGGCTTACCCGAAGCCGGTGGACGTCAAGACCCACCACACCCTGCCGGAGTTCATCTCCACCCGTGGCGGCGTCTCGCTGCGTCCGGGCGACGGCGTGATCCACAGCTGGCTCAACCGCATGCTGCTGCCGGACACCGTCGGTACCGGTGGTGACTCGCACACCCGTTTCCCGGTCGGCATCTCGTTCCCGGCCGGTTCGGGCCTGGTCGCCTTCGCTGCAGCCACCGGCGTCATGCCGCTGGATATGCCGGAGTCGGTGCTGGTGCGCTTCAAGGGCAAGATGCAGCCGGGCGTGACCCTGCGCGACCTGGTCAATGCGATCCCGCTGTACGCGATCAAGTCCGGTCTGCTGACCGTGGCCAAGGCTGGCAAGAAGAACATCTTCTCCGGCCGCATCCTGGAAATCGAAGGTCTGCCGGATCTGAAGGTCGAGCAGGCGTTCGAACTGTCCGATGCTTCGGCTGAGCGTTCGGCTGCTGGTTGCTCGGTGCACCTGAACAAGGAGCCGATCATCGAGTACCTCACCAGCAACATCACCCTGCTGAAGTGGATGATTGCCGAGGGTTACCAGGACGCCCGTTCGCTGGCCCGCCGCATCGAGAAGATGGAAGCATGGCTGGCCAACCCGGAACTGCTGCAGGGCGATGCCGACGCTGAGTACGCTGCTGTCATCGAAATCGACCTGGCCGACATCCACGAGCCGATCGTGGCCTGCCCGAACGACCCGGATGACGTGAAGACCTTGTCCGAAGTGGCCGGTGCCAAGATCGACGAAGTGTTCATCGGTTCGTGCATGACCAACATCGGTCACTTCCGTGCCGCTGCCAAGCTGCTGGAAGGCAAGCGCGACATCCCGACCCGTCTGTGGGTTGCACCGCCGACCAAGATGGATGCCTCCGAGCTGACCAAGGAAGGCGTGTACGGCACCTTCGGCGCTGCTGGCGCACGTATGGAAATGCCGGGCTGCTCGCTGTGCATGGGCAACCAGGCGCAGATCCGCGAAGGCTCCACCGCGATGTCGACCTCGACCCGTAACTTCCCGAACCGTCTGGGCCGCAACACCAACGTGTACCTGGGTTCGGCCGAACTGGCCGCAATCTGCTCGCGTCTGGGCCGCATCCCGACCAAGGAAGAGTACATGGCCGACGTTGGCGTGCTGGATTCGGCAGGCAGCGAGATCTACCGCTACATGAACTTCGACCAGATCAGCGATTACAAGGACGTGGCCGATTCGGTCAACGCCTGAGTTGTAGCTGAGCAGTAATGGTTGAGCGAGAACCCCGGCGCAAGCCGGGGTTTTTTGTTGCCTGTGAAATGCAGCAGCAGCTGCTGTTGTTGTTGTGGGAGCGGTGTAAGCCGCGAAGCCGATGCACTGTCAGATTGCAGGATCTAAGGTCGTTCGTTGATCCTGGCTTCGCGGCTGACGCCGCTCCTACAAAATGCCGGGCTGCTTGTGCTCTTGTGGGAGCGGCGTGAGCCGCGAAGCTGATGCGTTGTCAGATTGCAGGATGTACGGTTGTTCGATTCTCTCGACTTCGCGGCTTATGCCGCTCCCACAAACGCAAATACCTTGCGTGGCCCTGGGAAGCACAGCGCGACCAGGAGGTACCGTTCTTGGCGGAAAGTACCTGGGGAGCCCCAGTCGCGCTGTGCTTGCCGGGACCACGCAAGCGGGTATCTGCCCGCGACGATTACCGCTCGCGAAATGCCTCGCGTGTCTTCAGTACCGGCTTGAGCAGATACTCCAGCACGGTCTTCTCACCGGTGCGGATTTCCACTGAGGCGATCATGCCGGGGATGATCGGTAGCTCCTTCCCGCCAGCTTCCAGTACGCTCTTGTCCGTGAGTACGGTTACGCGGTAGTAGGTGCTGTCCGGGCGTCCGGCTGCGCCCTTCTCTTCGTCCTTCAAAGTGTCTGGACTGATCAGCTCGACGGTACCGTTCAGACCACCGTAGATGCCGTAGTCATAGGCGGTGATCTTCACCGTTGCCGGCAAGCCGGGCCGGAGGAAGGCGACATCTGATGGGCGGATCTTGCCTTCCACCAACAGTTGGTCTTCCAGCGGAACGATTTCCAGAATGTGCTCGCCGGGTTGAATCACGCCGCCAACGGTGTTGACCCGTACGTTCTTAACCGTGCCGCGAACCGGCGCGGTGATGGTGGTGCGTTCAACCACGTCGGCGCGGCCGACCAGGTTCTCGCTGGTCTGTGAAAGTTCCATTTCCAGCTTCACCAACTCGGAGTTGGCGTCCGAGCGGTAACGATTACGGCGTTCAACAATCTGCGAACGGATATCGTTGGCCTGCCGACGCATACGCAGCAGTTCCACGTCAGACAGCAATCCTTTGGCCGCCAGCGGCTGGGCGAGGTTGATCTCGCGCATCGACAGAGCATAGCTCTGCTCCAGCGAGGCGACGCCTTCTTCCAGGGCGCGACGACGGGCGTTGAACGCACGGGTCTCACTGGCGACTTCGTCTTCAAACTCCCGCACCTGTGCATCGAACACCAGTGCTTCGCCATAGGCCTCGGCGCGCAGACGGGCGATGGTGGCCTTGAGCGAGATGACCTTGCTCAGTGCCTCGCGGTAGCTGGCGTTGGCTCGGGTGGGGTCGATCTTCAGCAGCACCTGGCCACGCTCGACCACGTCACCTTCCTGCGCAGACATCGCTGCGAGGATGCCGCCTTCCAGACTCTGGATGATCTGCTCGCGGCTCTTGGAGACGATCTTGGCTTCGCCCTTGGTGATTTCCTCAACGCGGGCGAAATGTGCCCAGGTGATGCCGACCAGCATGACCAGCAACACCATATAGGTGACGATGCGCGAGCCCGGTGTGGTTTGGGCGAGCAGTGATTCGGAGACGTCGTCCATGAAAGCTGCATCAGCAGCGCTGATCGATGAAGTTTGTTCCTTGGCTTTCTTCCGCGGGAACATCACTGCACCTCCTGTTGTTGCGGCCTGCTACGGCGCACACGTGCTGGCGTGGGCTGGATGCCGGGTGCAGGCTTCGCGTCGCTAGCTGCTGCGCGAGCAGGCGTGACTGCAACAGCGGCAGCAGGAACTGCAACAGAGCTAGCAGGCGCGGTGGCGGTTGTTGGCGCGACAGCCGGCGCGCGCGCCTCGCCGGTGGCGTTTGCACCCAATGCGGTGAGCACATTGGCCTTGGGGCCGTCGGCGACTACGCGGCCGTTGTCCATCACGATCACCCGCTCCACCAGGTTGAGCAGTGAAGGGCGATGGGTAACCACCACCAGCGTCTGGCCCTTGGTTGCGCGATGCAGATGCTCCAGGAACTGGGCTTCGGTCTGTGCGTCCATGGCGCTGGTGGGCTCATCCATCAGCAGCAGGCGCGGACGGGCGAGCAGGGTGCGAGCCAGCGAGATCAGCTGACGCTGGCCGCCGGATACACCGTCGCCATTCTCACCAATGGGCAGGTTCACGCCGCGCGGATGCGAGGCAGCAAACTGATCCAGGCCGGTCAATCGCAACACTCGCACGAACTCATCTACGCTGGCATCCGGGCAGCCCAGCATCACGTTCTCGCGCAAGGTGCCATGGAACAGGCGTGCTTCCTGGTTGACGAAGCCAACTGCCTTGCGCCAATCGGCTGGATCAATCTGGTTGACATCCAGGCCGTCGGTGAACATCTGCCCTTCGGTCGGCGAGTACAGGCGCGACATCACCCGCAGCAAGGTCGACTTGCCACTGCCAATGCGGCCGAGGATGGCTACACGCTCACCCGGGGCGATGGATAGATTGATATCGGTCAGCACCGGCGGGTTGGGCTGCATTGGCGGGGCGGGGTAGGAGAAGCCGATTTTCTTCAGTGCGATCTGTCCGCTCAGGGTTGGCGCCGGCAAATAGTCCTGGGCCGGGTCGCGATCCTGCGGCATTTCCATCAGCTTGTTCAACGATTCCAGTGCGGCCTTGGCTTGCTGGAAACGCACTGCAAGGCCAATCACCTGGCCCAGCGGTGCGGTGGCGCGGCCAGCCAACATCACGGTGCCAATCAGTGCGCCCATGCTGAGCGTACCGGCGGTGATCAGATAGACGCCGGTGATGACCAGTACCACCGTCTGCAGCTGCTGCAGCAAGGTGACAGTGCCGGTAGCGATGCTGGACAGGCGCCGTGATTTCATCGAGGTTGCCGATTGCAGGGCACTGAAGTGCTGCCAGCGGCGCTGCATGTTGGCGGTGCCACCAGTGGACTTGAGCGTCTCCATGCCTTCGATGGATTCGATCAGCACGCCCTGCTTGAGTGAGGACTCACGCAGGTTTTCCTTCATCACCCGGGCCAGCGGCCACTGGATGCAGACCGAAATGATGATGATCAACGGCAGGATCATCAGCGGAATCCAGCCAAGTGGGCCGCCAATGGCAAAAATGACGCCGACGAACATCAGCACAAAGGGAAGATCAGAGATCGCCGCCAGCGTTGCGGAGGTGGCAAAGTCGCGCACCGATTCGAACTCTCGCAACTGATTGGCGAAGCTGCCTGAGGAAGCAGGCTTGTGTTCCATCTTCAGCGACAGCGCTTGGCGGAAAAGCATGGCGCCCAGTACCAGATCAGCCTTCTTGGCAGCTACGTCCAATAGATGGGCGCGCACGAAACGGATGATGGCTTCAAATACCATCGCAATGATCACGCCGATGCCCAGTGACCATAGCGTGACAAATGCCTGGTTGGGTACAACGCGGTCATAGACATTCATGGTGAAGAAGATGCTTGCCAGTGCCAATACGTTGGCAAGCACCGCGGCGATGGCCGCACTACGGTAATAGCGTCGGTAGCGCCACAAGGTGCTGAACAGCCAGTGGCCCTTGGACTCCGGCAGTGCGTCGCCGGCACGGTTGTCCATATGAGCGCGAGGCTTCACCAGAATGGCGTGACCGGAGTAGAGCGCGTCAAGATCTTCGTGTGACAGGTCAACAGGTTCTGCGGACACCTCTGGAAGAATGACCGTGTAGCGTAGCTGCCGCTTGTTGTCTTCATCACGGACTTCCCTGCGCTCCAACAAGATGCCGCCGCCCTGTTGCTTGCGTATAAGAATGATTGGCATCACCTGTGCAGGCAGCTGTGCCAGAACGCGTTTCACAACGCCGCCGGTAAGGCCGGCATTGCTCAGTGCCTGCAATGCCAGTGACGGCGACAGCGCGCCATTCCATGGCAAGCCGGCAACCAGTGCGGCCGGGCTGCGGCTCATGTCGTAGTGATCACACATCCAGGAAACGCTTCGCAGCAATGTGTCTTCGATGCTGGTCTGGTCTTGTGTCATCGCTACAGCTTCGTCAGCCGGCGCGTTGGGAATGGTCATGGCAGATCCAGATAGAGGTGCCTGCGAAGGCAGGCAAAATTTCATCCGGGAGTGCCAAGCGTCAGCTGCCACCCGATGAGGATCAGAAGTCTGGGGTCCATCGGAGTAATGGCGAATAGGAATGCTCCCAATTGCTCAGTCCTTGTTTGGTATTCACAGGGAGTCTGATTTTCATCCTCAGTGTGACGAGTAAAAAACTGCGCTGTTGCTTCTTCTTCCAGAGGCTCCGTTCTCAGCCTTAAAACCAAGATCGTGGCCTGAAGCAAATAACAGTAACAGCGAGATGTGTAGAAGGTTTGGCTGCACGTTGGCGGAGCTCACGTTGATAGCGAGCAGAACAATTGCAGCTGTGGCGCAGGTGCGCTGTCTTGGGTCTTGCCTTCAGGACTATCCCTATATGGGTGCGCGTTCCTCAAGCCTATTGTCGTAGCGGAGGGCGCCAACTATCGGTGATGCAGCGAGCGGGTACCTGCTGCTGTCCTCAAGGCGTACTCAAAGGCCAGATTGAGTCTGAGTAGAACGCCAGTCTCATTCTCAGTTTCTGTCTTGAAACAGATGATCGATCGGATCGCCTAACGAATGCACGGGTCCCACGGCTGGTTGCCATCATTCAAGGTGGCGTCGTGAGGTTTTCACATGAGAAACAAAAGCGGGTGAATGAAAATGACAGCGATGATATCGGTGGTTGGCGGTGGCTCTGTGATCAGCTCGCAGCAGCTTGTAGTGGAGGGTGGCAATGTTGTGCATATCCATGCGGTGGATGGCGCCTGCTGCGTGCTTGAGAGTATTGAAGGTGGCACCGCCGAGGGGTATGTCATAGCCGAGCGCATCGGCAGCAGTCTGGTCCTGCAGCAGATGGTGGGCGGAACTGCGCCCACATTTGTCGTAATTGAGAATTTTTTTGGCTGTTCGGGTCAATTGGTGGGTCTGGGTATTGATGGCGAGCATCGGGACTATCAGGCCACCACCGACACGGGTGTCACTACTGTCGCGGAGATGCGGGATGGCTCATCGTCAATGATTTCGCTCGGCGCTCTCAGACCTACACCAGGATCAGTTGATTTCGAGTATGCCGATGGTGGAGCGTCGGGGTTCAGTAGCGCGTTGTTGGACAAGGCTGCAGTGACCGATGGCTTTGCGTTGGCTGGTGCAGATGAGAGCAGCGATGGAGGCAAGCTCAAGTCTTCGCCGCATGTGCACAATCCTGCACCAACGGATGAAGTTGCTGCTGGTTCTTCTGGCGCGATCGTGCTGGCCGCCGACCTGCCTGCAGCAGTTGATGGCGTGGTCGCCCTCAGCAAACCCGTGTACACACGTTCCATTCCAGGTGAAAAGGGCGATGCTCACGCTGAGCGGGTTCTACCCAAAGGAGTACTGGTGGACCCTGACCAACTAGCGGGTCTTGCCCCCCAGGAGCGCTCGGTCGACGATAGGCCAATCATTGATGCCGTTCTGGACGGTCAGGGTTCGATCCAGGGCGTAGTAGAAAGTGGTGGCTATACGGATGACGGCAGGCCACGGATTGTGGGCAAGGCCGAACCGGGCGTGCTGGTACACATTTACCGCGGTGTGGAACTGATCGGCCAGGTGATCTCGGGTGCAAACGGTGAGTGGTCGCTCACGCCGAAGCTACCGTTTCCCGATGGCGGCCATGCGATCAGCATCATCCACGAGTATCCGAATGGCGATGTGAGCGATTTCTCCGAACCTTATGTGATATTCGTCGATACAACTGTTCCCGATGTGCCTGTCATTGCAGGCATACAGGACGATCAAGGGCGCATCACCGGGGGAATCACCGATGGCATGATCACCGATGATGATCGTCCCACCATCGATGGCAGTGCCGAAGCGCACACCACGGTGATTGTCTATGACAGGGGCAAGGAGATTGGTCGCACGCTGGTCGGTGCTGATGGGAAATGGAGCTTTACGCCGGAGCCTGCATTGGTCGATGGCCTGCACATTCTGAGCTATTCCGCGGTGGACCGTGCCGGAAACGGTGGTGAGCGCACGGCTGCAACCGAATTCGTTGTCGATACACGCCCCGAGAAGATCAACATCTACTACGCTGAGGATGACGTAGGCAGCGTGGTCGACGAGGTATTCAGTGGTGGCATAACCGATGACAGTACTCCAACCCTGTTTGGCACGGCCACGGCAGGCGGAGTCGTAAAAATCTACGAAGGCAGCGCGCTGTTGGGGAAGGTCACCGCTGACGTTGATGGAACCTGGCAGTTCACCCCGGGTGTTGCGCTGAGTGAAGGCGTGCACAGCCTCCATGCAACGGTGACGTTGGTTGCCACGGGTGAGAGCGAACGCAGCAAACCGTTCAAGTTGACGGTGGACGTGACCCCGCCTGAAAAGCCTAGCATCGAGCAGGTGCTGGACGACGTCGGGGTAGTGCAGGGCGTGCTGGAGAATGGCGCAATCACCGACGACAATCGGCCGACCTTGCTCGGTAGGGCCGAAGCTGGCAGTGCCGTACATGTCTACAATGGCAGCAAGCTGCTTGGTAGCGTGGTTGCCGATGCCAACGGAACGTGGATCTATACGCCGGATACAGCACTTGTCGATGGTGAGTACACGTTTAGCGTGGTCGCCGAAGATACGGCAGGTAACTTGAGCGAATCTTCGGATGTTTTCGAGATCGTTGTCGCTTCTGCATCAGGTGCGCCGCCGACCATTGATGCTGTTTACGACGACACCGGCAGTAAGACAGGCAATCTGACGATGGGTGAGGAAACCGATGACTACCGTCCAGATTTCGGCGGCACGGCGGTAGCTGGAAGCACCGTCGTAATCAAGGACTACGGTATCGAGATCGGTCGTGTGCAGGCGGATGCAGAGGGCGGATGGGTGTTTACGCCGCAGCTGAATCTGGCAGAGGGCGAACACCGGATCACCGCCGAATCGATTGACGCTACAGGAAACATCAGCGCGCCATCGGATCGCTTCGACTTCGTCGTTGCACAGAATGGTGACGACCATCCGCGAGAGCTGGCCGGTGCTGGCTCGGTGAAGTTCAATGCAACTGTGGTGGTTGACACCTCGGGAAGCATGGGGGGAGCGCGAATATCGTCAGTGAAGGCAGCATTGCAGCTGTTGGCGGTTGAATATCTTGCTGCAGCTGGCGGGCAGGCCGTCACATTGACGTTGCTGAGCATGACCAGCAATGCTCCTGTGAAGTACAGCTTCAGCAGCGACCTGGATCTTGATTACAAGCTGTACATGGCTGCGGTCAGCTCGCTGTCTGCTGATGGTGGTCTGGATTACGATCGGACGATTCAGTCGGCAGCTGACAGCATCAGAGCCGACCATCTAGCGGAGAATGGCCCCAATCAGGTGTTCATCCTCGGTGATGCAGGGAACAGCCTGTCGCAGGCGACAGCGGACAAGTGGCAGGCGATGCTGCTCAACCCGACTGGAAACGAAGTTCTGGATACCCCCATCGTATCAACGCCGATCAGTGTGACGCCGTTCTACACGGGATACGAGCACTCGTTCCATTGGTTGGCCACTGGAGGAAAAGCCATCGAGCTACCCTCGCCAGAAATGTTGTCGGATGTCCTGCTGGGGGCCGTGATCGGCGACAGTGTGTCTGGGAACCTCTTGGACAATGATGTCAAATTGAAGCGTGACGGCAATGAGTACCTGGCCCAGGTCACCTTTGATGGCGGCACGTTCCGCATTGCGGCCAACAATTCGCTGGTGATGGTGAATGTCAGTGCCAACGTGAAAGGAATCTACGATCCGGATACAGGCCTGCTCAGCATCACGACTGATAGCGGAACGCTACAGGTCTATATGCATGCATCCGCCGCTCACCAGGCCGGCGACTACAGTTACAAGTCGAAGTTCGACCAGCTATACCATGGCGAAAGCGCGAAGGAAGAAACCTTTGGCTATATGGCGCTTGACACCAATGGTGTTTCGCAGTCGGCCAATTTGTACATCGTTCTGGAGCCCTCCGATGCGCGCAAGCTGCTGAAGATCGACAGGCTGGGCAAGGACACGGGGCTGCAGGGCGATTCTTTGACTGCCGATGGCAGCGCAGGGCGGGAGGTCTCGGGCACGCTGTCGCAGCATCTGGCAAGCGGCCTGAAAGTGCAGGTATCAGTCGATGGCGGCAACACTTGGTTGGACGCCGTTACGCACGGCAAGAGCTGGACTTTCATCGACCTGTCGGCTCATTCAAGCAGCTGGAGCGTGCAGGTGCGCGTAAGTGACGGCATTACCCATGGCACCCAGGTGCTGGTACAGGACGTGACGCTGGCCGAGGCTCCTGCGGCACCAGTCATCACCAGCATTCCCGAGGCAGAAAACATCTACACCTCCGTATTGGCGCAGGATGGTTCGGAGATGACCGTGTCGCTGGCCGGCACCGGAGCCACGGCGGGCGACAAGGTGCACATCCAGTGGGGAACCAGCACCTACGACCAGGTCCTGACTGCGCTGAACATCAGCAATGGCTTCGTCACCCTCAATGTTCCGGCGACCGTTACCTACTCAACGGCGAGTTACAACTATGATTTCGCGGTGACCGCGCAGATCATCGGCCAGGACGGTTCCATCGGCGCGCTGTCGGCGCCGTACAATGTTGTAGGAACGTATACCCGTGCTCTGCTGAGCGACGCGTTGCAGCTTACGCCGGTGGATGATGTTTACGCCGGCAATGGCTTCACTGTGACGACGACGGGTAGCTTGGCCAAGTCCGCTGCCACCACCAACAGTCTGGCGGGTTTGACCTTGAGCGATGCGCTGCAGGCAAACGCAACGTTCACACTGAACAAGGCGGCGGACCAGATAACGCTGCGCCTGAGTGGAGCTGACAACGCTTTGGGGGCGCAGATTCGCGTGTTCGACGTAAGCGGAAATCTTCTTCACCAGCAGACCGTCTTTGGCGATGCGACAGCGCGACATACGGCAAACTTCACTTGGACCAAGAGCGGTCTGGCGGACATCGGGTCGTTCACGGTGACCGCAATGAGTACGAGCGTGACCTTGGATTCGTTCAGTCAATACGTGGTCACGCATACAGAGGACAAGCGTGACCAGCACCTGATCGACGCCCTGGCAGAGACATTCCATGGCTCGGCAGCGGATGACGTTGTTTCAATCTCGCAGTACGCGCACACCTACTTTGGGCAGGCTACCGCGGCCGTTCACGGTGGTGCTGGAATAGACACACTTAAGATCGTTGGTGCCTATCATCTGCTGGATATGACCGCAGCGGGCAGCAAGATCAGTTCGATGGAAGTCATTGATCTGACGGGTGCCGGAAACAACACGCTGACGCTGAATCTGTCGGATGTGCTGCGCAATGGCGGCACGAATATCTTCCACGCTGGCGACGCGGATCGCGTGCAGATGATGGTCAAGGGTAATGCGGGTGACAAGGTCAATCTGAGCGATCTTCTCACTGGAAACGTCGATCACGGCGACTGGGTGAAGCAGACAACCGTGGTGATCGAAGGGGTCACCTATGACGCTTTCCAGCATTCCTCCTTGGCTGCGGAACTGCTGGTACAGCAAGGCGTGAACGTAGTGGTGACGAACTCTGCGGTGGTGGGGGCTGTCGATCTCTATGGCGAACCTGCGCTCGCTGCAGTATCGGAGGTGCTGGCCGCAGCCAACGATGAGCTTTTCCCTTCTCCAACCCTGGCGAACCACAGAGGCGATCTCGTGGCGAGTGTTGTCGACGTTGGCCATGCGTACGGCTTCGGGCTGGATATGCAGGACTACAGACTGGAAGCCTATTGATGGAACAAGGCAGTGGCGGCTCATCGCCGCTGCCTTCTGCTCCGCTTGATGTCCTCTGCGTGGTCGGCGCCGCAGCGGCTGTTGAAGTCCTATCGGCGATGTTGAGGGCAAAAACGTACGGCTGAGGTCCCACGGTTGCCTGCATTGGTGGGATAGTTTCTTCGGTGGCAGGGAGGGCGTTGCCAGTCCTGGAGGAATGCAGTGGTGGTTACTGAGTCGCCTTCTACAGCCAGCAGTGGTCGCATCGGCTGTCCAGATCGGGGCGATGCTTCAGTAGTAACAGTCCTCTAATCAGGATGGACCGTGGCGCACCCGGGAGCAAGTATCTGGATGACTTTCAGAATCCCCGCTAACAGCTCCGCGGCGGGGAGCTGTGCTTGCCCGGGCTGTGAGTCGAACGGTCGTTGCACGATGTTTCCGGTCTTCCGGCGGAAACGCAATGTCACGTTACTGCGAAACATGCAGGATGCCGGTGCGGTTATCAAATATGAAACTGTTTGTGTTTTAGTTTTCATGCAAAGAGCAGCGTATGCCGCAATATATATGCAGTGTGGCTTGGGCAGGAGTAAGTGAATGTTTATTGGCTTTCCGCTTCAGTATCAAATATGAAACAGGCGGCATTCCGGATTTACGTTGGTATGTCAGATGCGGTTGGGGGTATGTCAGCTGATTAGGACATAAAGAAGCGTCGGTGATAGTTCGGGGGTGCCTTGTCGTCGCTATCGCTAGACCGCCGCGGAGTGCGTGAATTGCAGCGTAAGTTATTGAATTTGGATGGTTTGGCTTTCGAGGCTGGCGCGTTTTCAACGCTAAGTTGTGATCGCAAAGGGCGAATTTTGCCCAATGTGTTTTCACTTGCAGGAAGGTGAGTCATAACCTTTATCGCGTTGGTCTCTAGTTTTAAACTTGAAACTCTATATTTCTCTTTCCTGTTCCTATTTGTATGTGCTGCGCCGGTTTGAGACCTGTCCTATTTAAGGGTGGTATTGCGGTGGCAATAATCTCGCCATTGATGAATCTGATCGTGGATGGTCGGTTCAAATTATATGGTGTCTGAAATATCGGCCCCGTCAATCAAGTCATGATCATTCAGGTGATTCAGCGATGAACGTCAGTGTTTCCGTAGTCAACGATAAGGCCATTGCTCTGAGTAAATCGCTGAGCGATGCCAAGAGCGGCAAATCTGTTCGCGTCAAGGCAGTAAAGGGCCGGCAGTATCTGCTTGCCGAGAACGGCAGCGGTGTGGGCCCGGAGAATATTACCGTCAAGCGCGTAGGTAACAATCTGCATGTTGCGCTCGAGGGCACCGACCCGGATCAGCCGGAGCTGATCATCGAGAACTTCGTTGGCTCTGACAGCCAACTGATTGGCCTGGGTGAAGATGGCCTATACCACGAGTACATCGCAGCAGACGGCGACACCGACAGCGCTGCCGCATTCCTGATGGAGGGTATGTCTTCGCCGTTGGCGTTGGGCTCCCCGCAGCTTGCTGGGTTCGGCGAAGGCTTGGTCGTCGCTGGCGCTGGTTTGTTGCCATGGGTGCTGGCCGGGGTTGCTGGACTGGCTGGCGGCGCAATCGTCGAGCACAACAAGGGGGGCGGCAACAAACCCAAAGACACCACTGCGCCAGAGAACAAAGGCATTGGTTCGATAGTCGATGACAAGGGCCCACTCAAGGGCAGCATCAATCCAGGTGATGTGACGGACGATAACCGCCCAACGCTGGGTGGCTCCGGGCAGGAGCCCGGTGACACGGTAGTCGTGATTGATAACGGCAAGGTCATCGGCGAAGTCATTGTCGATGGCGGTGGCAACTGGACTTTCACCCCTGAGGCGGATCTGGGCGATGGCGAACATTCGCTGGAGATCGTGGTCAAAGATCCGTCAGGTAACAGCTCGGATCCGTCCGAAGAAATTGTGATCATCATCGACACCACCGCGCCGGCCAAGCCAGGGGTGGAGAGCATCATTGACGATCAGGGGCCTGTCACCGGCCCGGTGGAGAATGGTGGCGTTACCGACGACAGACAGCCAACGCTGTCGGGCAAGGGCGACGCAGGTGATACCGTCACCATCATCGACAACGGCAACGTCATTGGCGAAGTAGCGGTTGACGAAGACGGCACCTGGGCTTTCACTCCGGACGCGCCGCTGAGCGAAGGCGAGCATGTTTTCGAGGTTGTCGTTACTGATCCAGCTGGCAACAGCTCAGAGTCGTCGGATGAGTACGTAATCATTGTTGACACCACGCCGCCGGCCAAGCCGGGTATCGAGAGCATTGTTGACGATTACGGAGTTGTCACCGGTCCCGTCGGCAACGGTGGTGTTACCGACGATACACAGCCAACGCTTTCGGGCAAGGGTGACGCTAGCGACACCGTCACCATCATCGACAATGGCAAGGTCATTGGCGAAGCGCAGGTCGGCGACAACGGCATATGGACGTTTACGCCGGAAGACGCACTGAGCGAAGGTGAGCACGTCTTTGAAGTTGTGATCACTGACCCGGCCGGCAACAGTTCCGAGCCGTCGGATGAGTACGCAATCAACGTTGACAGCCAACTTCCGGACAAGCCGGTCATCGAGACGGTATACGACGATCATGGCGACCAGACCGGGTTCCTGAGCTCGGGTGACGCAACTGATGATGCCAAGCCGACCATCAAGGGAAGCGCTGAGCCGAACACCACCGTCATCATCAGGAACGACGGCGTCGAGATTGGCTGTGCGCAGGTGGGGGCGGATGGCCGGTGGACATTCGAGCCGTCGCTTCCATTGAGGCAGGGCACGTACAAATTGACCGCTGTAGCTATGAACGAGGCTGGCACGTCCAGCGCGCCTTCGGATCGCTTCGACCTGGTGCTGGTCGGCCCGGGGGCCCCCGCAGCCCCGGCGATCACTTCGGTGGTCGATGACGTTGGCAGTGTCACCGGAAATATCCAGAAGGGCGCGGTTACCGATGACGCACGCCCGACCATCAATGGCACAGCGCAGGCAGGTATGACCGTGTCGATCTATATCGATGGCGTGCTGTCCGGGACCACCGTGGTCGCGGTCAATGGTGATTGGAGTTTCACCCCGACCGCCAACCTGCTTGACGGTTTACACGACATCACTGCCCAGGCCACCAACGGCGTAGGCAATATGAGTCCGGAAACCGGGAAGTATCCGATCTATGTTGATACGCAAGCCCCTGCTCAGCCAGGTCCTGGCGATGCGGTGCTGCTCGATGATGAGGGCCAAGTCACCGGCGTGATCAGCAATGGCACGGTGACTGACGATGCAACGCCCACCTTTGAGGGCAAGGCCGAGCCGGGCGGTATCGTGATCATCTACGACAAGGGCAAGGAGATCGGTCGCGTGCCAGCCAGTTCCAGTGGCGATTGGAGCTTTACCCCGTCGCCGTCATTGGACGAAGGCGCGCACAGTTTCAACTACAAAGTGGTGGATCAGGCTGGTAACGTCAGCGAAGCGTCTGATGCGATCAACTTCGTTATCGACACCGCTGGCGTGAAGGTCAGTATCGACGGTGCGATCGACGACTTTGGCAGCGTCATCGGCGAGATCGGAAAGAGCGGCATCACCGATGACACCACGCCAACCCTGCATGGCAAGGGCAGCATTGGCGGAACGGTCAGGGTCTACGAAGGCGGCATACTATTGGGCGAGGCCGTGGTCGATGCCGATGGCAAATGGAGCATCACCCCTGACGTGCCGCTAGGCGAAGGTGCACACAGCCTGACCGCTACAGTTACCACTGTTGCCAATGGCGAGAGCACACACAGTACTCCGTTCGACTTCAGTATCGACTCGAGCCCGCCGAGCCGGCCACGCATCGACAGCATCAGCGACGACGTTGGCAGCCCCCAAGGCAAGCTGGTCAATGGCCAGGACACCGATGACACCACGCCGACGTTGGCTGGCAATGCCGAAGCGGGCAGCACTGTACGCATCTACGACAACGGCAGTCTGCTGGGCAGCGCGGTGGCCGATGTCAATGGGAACTGGAGCTTCACACCGACCACTCCGTTGAACAACGGCGCGCATGATTTCATGGTGACTGCCGTAGACAAGGCGGGCAACGTGAGCCAGCCCTCGGCGGTCTTTGGTATCACTATCGACACCGTTGCCCCGGACAGGCCGGCGATATTGTCGGTCCACGACGACCAGGGTGATGTAACCGGCAATCTTTCGTCCGGTGCTGCCACGGATGACAGCAAACCGCTGCTCAGTGGTACCGCTGAGGCCAACACCACGGTCGTCATCAAGGACAAGGGCATGGAGATCGGGCATGCGCAGGTCGGCAGCGATGGCAAGTGGAGTTTCGAGCCGACCAAGCCGCTGCCCACCGGTAAGCACGAGTTTACTGCTGAGGCAGTGGACAGGGCGGGCAACACCTCCTTACCGTCCGATCGCTTTGATCTGGAGGTGGTCACTGCTGTGCCCCCCGCGGTGCCAGCGATCACATCAGTCGTTGACGACGTCGGAAGCATCACCGGAAACATTCAGAAGAATGCTGTCACCGATGACGCGCGTCCAACCATCAACGGTACCGCCCAGGCTGGCATGACCGTGTCGGTCTACATTGACGGCGTGCTGTCTGGAACCGCCGAGGTTGCAGCGAACGGCGAGTGGAGCTACACCCCCTCCATCGACCTGCCTGACGGCCTGCACAGCATCACAGCCAAGGCTACCAATGGCGCGGGTAATGCCAGTCCGGAGACTGGAAAGTATCCGATCAACGTAGACACCAAGCCCGCAGACAAGCCAAGCATGGACGATGCGGTACTGCTTGATGACGCAGGCAGCGTAACTGGCCCGATCGTCAATGGCACCGTGACCGATGACGCCACCCCGACCTTTGAGGGCAAAGGTGAGCCAAACGGCACCGTGATCATCTATGACAACGGCAAGGAGATTGGTCGCGTTCCAAGCGATGCCAATGGTGACTGGAGCTTCACCCCGTCACCGGGTCTGAGCGATGGCAATCACAGTCTCAACTACGAAGTGCTTGACCAGGCGGGCAACGTGAGTCCGAAGTCCGATCCGATCAACTTCGTGATAGACACAACCGGAGTGAAGGTCAGTATCGATGGCGCAATCGACGATGCAGGCAGCGTTACCGGCGAAATCGGCAAGAACGGAGTCACTGACGACGTCACCCCGACCCTGCACGGCAAGGGCACCATTGGCGGTACGGTCAGGGTCTACGAAGGCAGCGTGCTGTTGGGTGAGGCGGTAGTCGATGCTGAAGGCAAGTGGAGTATCACTCCGGCAATGCCGCTGAGTGAAGGTGCGCACAGTCTGACAGCGACGGTTACGACCGTTGCGAACGGTGAGAGCGAGCGTGTTGGTCCGTTCGAGTTGACCGTCGACCTGACCCCGCCGAACTTTCCAACAATTGAAGAGATCAACGACGATGTCGGTGCCTCGCAGGGCGCGTTAGGCCAAGGGCAGCATACGGATGACGCTACGCCGACTTTGTCGGGCAAAGCCGATGCGGGCACCACGGTAAACATCTATGACAAGGGCAGTCTGTTGGGGAGCGTTGCGGCCGATCGCAATGGCGATTGGAGCTTCACCCCGAGTCCGCCGTTGCTCAATGGTGCGCATGACTTCACCGTAACGGCGCAGGACAAGGCGGGCAACGAGAGTGACGCGTCGCCTGTGTTTGGGATTGTGGTCGACACGCTCCCACCGGATGCGCCAGTCATCGAGACGGTGTATGACGACAAGGGCTCCAAGACCGGCAACCTGAGCCAGGGTGAGACGACTGATGACGTCATTCCAACCATCAGCGGAAAGGCCGAGGTGAACAGCACTGTTGTGATCAAGGATCGCGGAACTGAGATCGGTCGTGTGGTGGCGGATGCAAGCGGCCAGTGGGTTTTCGAGCCGGCTGAAGCACTGGCAGCAGGAGCGCATACTTTGAGCGCTGAAGCTATTGATGCTGCAGGCAACAGCAGCTCGTCTTCCAACGAGTTCACCTTCTCGGTAGATGACGCGATTCCCACCACGCCAAAAATCACCAACATCCGTGACGACGTCGGTGAATACACCGGAATCCTGCTCAATGGCGGCACAACCGATGACGCGATGCCGACGATAAACGGCAATGGCAAAGCCGGCGAAACCATCGAGATACGCATGGATGGGAATGTGCTGGGCACCGTTGTGGTTGCTGACAACGGCCGTTGGAGCTTCACTGCTACAACGCCAGTTGCTGATGGCGTGCGTGTATTCACTGCTGTCGCGGTGAGCGCAGGTGGCGCTGAGAGTGACGTCAGCAACAGCTATCAGATTCGCGTTGATACGGTGTCTCCCGACGCCCCCATCATCGAAGCCGTTCATGACAACACTGGCGTATGGACTGGAAATCTTGCGAACGGCCAGACCACCGACGACCGGACGCCAACGTTCTCTGGCAAGGCGGAAGCAAGCTCGACCATCATGGTCTTCAACCATGGCGAAGAAGTGGGCTTCGCCTCCGTTGATGAGAATGGCAACTGGAAGTACACAGCCGAGCCACTTGCGTATGGCGAGCACCGTTTCACCTTCGTGTCTTTCGATGTTGCGGGCAACTTGAGCGACGCATCAGAGACCTGGACTGTGGTGATCGCAGCAGCAGCTCGCTCGATGGGTAGAGATGGTGGGACGGAAGTATTACTTTCCGTGAACGATCTGTTGGTGGATGGCGAGGCGAGTATGTTCAATGCAGACTTCACTGATGTTGGCGTCGCAGAAGTCTTGTCGATTGCGGCATTGGGCCTATCCGACCGAGACACCCTGCAGGACAGCTGGGCAACAACGTCAGGTGAGATGCAGGTTGGGTCCGACTGTTTGGTTCGGAACACGATAGAAGACGTCAATCTCCTGGATCAGCAGTTGAATGATTGATCCGGGTTTCGAGGCCCCCGGTTCGGGGGCCCTGGTTACCAGGGTTGAATGATCGTGGAGAGTGGATGCAGGTGGGGTCGAGCTCAGGACTGCCGAAGCTTGCCGCTGAAGGAGTGGGCGACGGGTTCGGGAGCTGCGTTTCAATGCTTGTATCCCAGATTATTTCCAACGCCACAAAGCCCAACTTCGCTATGCCAGGGAGAGGTGCAGACGCGGCTCTCCGCGATGCGCGAATCAACCAATTCGTTTCTAGCTATTTCCTGCGTGCCGATACGAGCTTGGTCGCCGTGGTAGTTCTCGCGATATGAAATTTGAGGGTTCTCCTACATGTCGCGCACTGCTCAGAAAACATAATGTGATTCGGGCTGTGCCTTCCGCGCCTGCATCCCGCGGTGTCAACGAACGTCAGCGAAACTTTGGCGTGTGCGCCTGCTCTCAAGTAAGCAGCACATGGCGCAGTTCCTGGGTGCGCAGGGCAGTTGGGACGGAATTGAAAAGTACTCGACGGAATCTGCGTTTCTGGGTGTGAGTCCGGCCGCAGTTTCGCTCAACAAATCAACTACAAAGGTGGATCATCAAATGGCTGCTATCTTATCTGTGCTCAATGGCGGTTCCGTGGCCCAGAACCTTGTTCTGCAGGAGGCGGACGCGGGTAGTACACCTAGTATCCACGCCTTGGCTGGCGGTCGCTATATTCTGGCTGGTGCCGATGGCCGGGGTGCGGCGGACGGCATGATCATCAAACGCTTGGCGAACAACCTGCTGCTGGCTGAAGAGTCCGGCGGTTCCGCGCGGGACGTTCTGATCATTGAAGGTTTCTTTGTCAATCATGCGCAGTTGTTTGGTTTGTGCACCGACGGGAATTACCAGCCGTACAGGCTGGTTACCGATGAGGCCACGGAAGCTTCCGCAGCAGAAGTTGCGGGAGGAGTATTGCTACAACTGGCGCCGACGCCGGCCACCGCCGTGCCGAGTTCGTTATTGTTCGCAGTAGATGGATCTGCGCTGTCGCCCGCTACCGGGTTCGAGCCGGCGTCGCCGATGGTCGCAGCATCGGTTGTACCGGGGGTGGAGCCTGTTGGCGTTGCGCAGGTCGGTTTCGCGGCCGGAATGGCTGCTGCAGAAGCATCGCCAGCCAAACCCCTGGTGGATATCGAGCGCGTGCACGACGCAGCGGAAAGCAACGGCGTTACGCCGGTTGACGTCGTCGCGGTTGCCGACGGGTACCGGCGTGAAGCCGCAACCGCTGGTGGTGGTAGCGATGCTGTCGAAGCGCTGGACGTGAGCGAAGCTGTTGCGTTTGGCCAACCGCTGGAGGCAGCCATTGACAGCATTCTGGATGGTCAGGGCGCGATTCAAGGCAATATTCCGAATGGTGGATTCACCGATGACGGAAGCCCGAAGATCGTTGGCAAGGCTGAAAGCGGCGTGCTGGTCCATATCTACAACGGTGCGGAACTCATCGGTGTTGTCGCGGCCGGTGCTGATGGGGCGTGGTCATTCGTGCCGCGACTTCCGATGGCTGACGGCCGCCACGTGATTTCCGTGATGTATGAGTATGGGGATGACGAGTACAGTGACGTATCCGCTCCTTACGTAATTTTTGTCGACAAAATTGCGCCCGATACTCCCGTCATCATCGGTATGACGGACGACGAGGGGCGCATCCAGGGCCAGATCGGAAATGGCAGCATCACCGACGACAATCGGCCAGTCATTGACGGCAGGGCGGAACCGAACGCGACCGTGATTATCTACGACAAGGGCGTGGAAGTCGGCCGTGCACCGGTTGCCGGCGACGGTAAGTGGAGTTTTAGTCCCAGCGGGGGATTCGAGGATGGTTTGCATATCCTTGACTACGTCGTGGTTGATCGTGCTGGCAATACCAGCGAGAAGTCCCCAACGACCGAGTTCCTGGTCGATACACGTCCTGAGCTGGTTGAAATATACGCTGCCGAGGATGATGCCGGCGTTGTGAAGGGAACCTTCATGAGCGGCGGCGTTACCGATGACACCCAGCCGCGATTGTTTGGTACGGCTACTGCCGGTGGCACCGTCAAGATATATGAAGGCACGTTGTTGCTGGGCGAGACAACTGCGGGTGCGGACGGAAAGTGGGAGTACACGCCAGCCGTTGGCCTGAGCGAAGGCGCACACAGGCTTGTTGCCACAGTGACGACCGCGGCGAAAGGCGAGAGCGACCGCAGTGCGACGTTTGATTTTGTTGTCGACATCACCGCTCCGGACAAACCGACGATCGAGCAGGTGTATGACGACAGGGGAACGTTGCAGAGCGCGCTTGGCCAGGGCCAGAGCACGGACGACAGCACGCCAACGATATCTGGCAAGGCGGAGGCTGGCAGTACCATTCGGGTCTATGACGGGGGCAATCTTCTCGGAAACACCGTCGCTGACGCGGCAGGCAAGTGGAGTTTCACTCCAAGTCCGCCACTGTTGGACGGTGGTCATCTGTTCACTGTTACCGCACAGGACAAAGCAGGCAGCACCAGCGTGCATTCGGACGGCTTCGCCATCACCATCGATACAGCCCCGCCGGCACCTCCGGTGATTGAATTGGTGTACGACGATCAAGGCAGTCAGATGGGCCCCCTCAGCTCGGGTGACTGGACTGACGATTCCAAGCCGACCATCAGCGGCAGCGCCGAGGCATTCGCCAAGGTGGTCATCAGGGATCATGGCCTGGAGATCGGGCATGTCATGGCCGATGCCGAGGGCAAGTGGTCGTTTGAGCCGTTCTTGCCGATGGGGCTGGGCCCGCACAAGCTGACTGCCGAAGCGATCGATGCCGCAGGCAACGCCAGTGAGCGATCCAACAACTTCGACCTGACCTTGGGCGGTCCGGAGCTGCCGGCTACTCCGGCAATCACCTCGGTGGTTGATGATATCGGCTCGGTTACCGGTGCGTTGCAGAAGAACGACGTGACTGACGACGCGCGCCCGACAATAAACGGTACCGCGCAAGCGGGTACGAAGGTATCGATCTATATCGACGGCGCGTTGGCCGGCAGTACTGTTGTTGGTGCAAATGGCGAATGGAGCTATACGCCAACCGCCGACCTGGCTGACGGCCTGCGCAGCATTACTGCGGTGGCCACCAATGCTGTGGGCAATAGCAGTGATCCAACCGGTCCGTACCCGATCATTGTGGACACCGCCCCGCCGGTGCAGCCGGGTCCGGCGGACGCGGCGCTGTGGGACGACGTGGGTCAGATCACTGGCCAGATCGTTGACGGAATGACGACCGACGACAACGCACCGACGTTCGTGGGCAAGGCTGAGGCCAACGCGGCCGTAGTCATCTATGACGGAGCGGTGGTGATCGGGCGAGTGCCTACCAACGCAAGTGGCGAGTGGAGTTTCACCCCCTCCCCGGTGCTTGTTGATGGTCAGCACAGCTTGAGTTACGAAGTGGTGGACAAGGCTGGGAACGTTGGTCCCAGGTCGCCAGCGATAGATTTCGAAGTAAACACGAATGTCGTAGTCGTCCGCATCGATGGTGCCACCGATGATGTTGGCACTATCCAAGGCGAGATCGGCACAGGCGGTCTCACCGATGACGTCACTCCCACCCTGTATGGCATAGCCACCGCTGGCGGTACCGTTAAGGTCTACGAAGGCAGTACCTTGCTGGGGCAGGTGCTGGCTGGCACTGATGGCAAGTGGAGCTTCACGCCGAGCCTTGGTTTGAGCGAAGGCCTGCACAGCCTGTCTGCAACTGTGACCACGGCGGCCAATGGTGAAAGCGCCAACAGCGAACTCTTCGATTTCACCATCGATCTTACTGGCCCGGGCAAGCCGACGATTGATCAGATACATGACGATGTGGGTTCACCCCAGGGCACGCTGAGTCCTGGCCAGAGCACGGATGACACCACGCCGACGCTGTCCGGCAAGGCTGAGCCCAATAGCGAGGTTCACATCTATGACAACGGCAGACTGCTGGGTAGCACCACGGTCGGTATGAGCGGGGAGTGGAGCTTCACGCCAAGTTCGCCGTTGCTCAATGGTGCGCACGAGTTCACTGTGAAAGCTGAAGACGGTGCCGGTAACGTCAGTGCGCCCTCGGAGGTATTCGACATCGTGATCGACACGAGCGCACCGGATAGGCCAGCAATCGAGCTGGTGTATGACGATCATGGCGCGCGTACGGGCAGCGTCGCCTCGGGCGGAATCACTGACGATTCCACGCCGACAATCAGCGGTACCGCCGAACGCGACTGCATAGTGATCATCAAGGACGGTGGGATTGAGATTGGCCGTGCCGTGACAGCTGGTGATGGCAGCTGGACATTTGTGTTGTCCGCAGCCTTGGCTGATGGCGTGCATACACTGAGCGTTGAAGCCTTGGATGCAGCCGGCAATTTGAGTGCACCTTCCGATACCTTTGACTTTATCGTCGATACCTCGATTCCGACGATCCCGAGGATCACCAACGTCAGGGATGACGTTGGCGAGTACACCGGCATTCTCCAGAATGGTGGCAGTACCGATGATGCGAACCCGACCATCAACGGAACCGGGAAGGCGGGAGAGCTGATTGAGGTCAGATCCGGCGAAAATCTGCTCGGGAGCATCGTGGTAGGTGACAACGGGCGCTGGAGCTTCACTCCGGAAATCGCGTTGACGGAAGGAGTGCACGGTTTCTCTGCAATCGCTGTAAGTTCAGGTGGTGCTGAGAGTGCGGTCAGCAACACCTATGCCGTACGCGTCGACACTGTCGCTCCCGATCGTCCGGTTATCGACGCTGTAAAGGATAACGCTGGTGCATGGATGGGTAACCTTGAGAACGGGCAGACCACCGATGATCGGACTCCTACCTTTGTTGGCAGGGCGGAGCCGAATTCGACCATCATCGTTTTCAATAGTGGCGAAGAAGTTGGCTTCGCAACAGTCGATGAGTACGGTGGGTGGACGTACACCGCCGAGCGCTTGGCGTACGGCGAACATCGCTTTACATTCCAATCCTTCGATGTGGCGGGCAACGTAAGCGACGCATCTGAGCAGTGGGTAGTTGTCGTTGCGATGGCGATCAGGTCCGCACCGAACGATGGCAGTGCTGAGGTGCTTGTCCCGGCGCACGATCTTCTGGTTGAAGCGGGGATTGAGCTCTTCAGCCAGGGCGCTGTGCTGCGCGACACCGCGATCGATCCAGTGCAGGCTGTCTACCAGCAGTCCTCCATCGAAACAGTTGCGCAGGAGAGCTGGGTGGTCAGCAGCAATCAGGCGATCGACACCGAATGGTCCCCCGTAGCCGTGAGTGAGATTGCTTACCCGCTTGAGCAGCATATGGTCGTTTGACGAAAGAAGGGCCCGGAGGATGGTCAAAAGACACTCCGGGCCTTTCCAATGCGTTCGTCAGACGCTCTTGCGCCACCCGAAAGGGAGTCTCCAGCAGCGATGTTTGGTTGCTGGGCATCTCGTCTTGAGGGGCGTATCGAGCCACTGCTCTGCTGGTCGTATACAGCAAGAGATCACGCCCGAAGATTCCTTCAGTGGATGATTTTCAGAGCTGCACTTTCTGCTATTCCAGCATCTTCCATGTGCCGATGCGTGGAGTGGAGGCTTGCAGTTGCCGTGCTGAACAAGTGGGGGTATTTCGCCATGAATTCATGTTCTGCTGAGGTCGAAAGGCACGTTGCGTCCGAGTGGAATCTGGATGCAGAGAGCCGGTGCGTGTGGAACGCAAGCTCCAATGTCATATCGCCAGTGGATTCAGCAACGTTTACGGGATGCAAGCACGACTTTGGAGTTTATGGGGATGAATATTTCAGCCCAGGCATCAAGGACGTGTTCCGCGAATCTGGGAGCAGCGGATTCCTGTTTTTTTCTGTTACGAAGCTGCAACGCGTTGGAAATTTCTTGGGCGACGCGGTACTGGCGTAAACGTTGGTTATCGGCAGGACCGGGTAATAGCGGTTGGAGCAGCGTTGCGCGCTCGACATCCCAATATGAGCGATGGCAGCTGTTTCCCGAGCACACGACCTTCCTTGTTCTGGATGCGAATACTTTTGAGGTAGTGGATGAGCAGTTTTGATAAGCGCTTGGCTTCCGGTGGGACGGGCACGGCACAGAGGCCCGTTGTTACCTGGACGGTCATCGCTTTTGCCAGCATGGCGGTCATGAGTGGGAACGCAACGGCTGAAGATGAGCTTCTTCAGTTCGAGCAGGTTGCCCCGGCTAGCCCTGCAAGTGAAGTTGCTGCCGACGCGCGACCCTTCGCTTCGCAGCTGGGCCGGATCGGTGCTGGAGCTTCGAAGGCTGATTCAACTTCTGTTGTTGTGCGTTCGGTTCGCGAAAGCCTGGCGATTCCAGTGTCCGATGGGTTGTTGGAGGATGTACTTGTGTTCGAGCGCCTTCCACTCGCACGGGTAGATATGCCGAATGTTACCAGCGAGACTGCTCCTTCGGCGGCTGAGGCTTTAGTTGCGCCGATCGTTCGATTGAGTACCTTGCTGCCTGCGCCTGGCGCCGTCGCGCAGGGTGCACCAGGTACAAGGAAGGGCGAGGTGCCCGAGGCTGAGCTGCGCAGCATGTTCCTGAGCGTGGTTGATGCTGCGAGTGGGCGCAGCCCGGCGGTAGCCGGCGCGTTGGCGCAACATGCTGCGTCCAAGGCTGATATCTCCGAAGCAAGAGGTCAGCGCTATCCGCAGTTGGATATCAGTGCTCGTGGGCTTTCCCGTGAGTTTGGCTCCAGCGCCGCCTCGGGGCCCAGCGATCCGTCACTGAGCTTGGGTATAACCACCACACTGTTCGACTGGGGGCGAGTTCGCAAGACCATCGAAAGTCGCAGCTACCTTGCTGACGCTGCGGATTCTGCGGTGCAGGCGCAGTTGGAGTCTTCGGCATACGATGTAACCTCAAATCTGGTTGAGCTCGCCAAGCAGCGCATCGTTGTGGAAACCAGCCAGCGCTATGTTGACCGCATGGCGGAGCTGGTAAAAATGCTTGAAGGTATCGTTGCTGTCGACCCTGGCCGAGTGAGTGAGCTGACCCAGGCCAGGGCACGATTGCTGCAGGCCGAAGCCTCGCGCAGCGCAGCAGACTCCAAAACGCGTGACATCGAGATCAACCTGCGCAGGATGGTAGGTAACCGTGCACTGCCAAGCCTGCCGAGTTCGCAATACTGGGATATTCGACTGCCTGAATTGACTTGGCTGCTGGCCGCATCGCTGCATCATCCCACCGTGTTGCAGGCCAGAGCTTCGGCACGCTCGTCAGATACGCAGGCCGATGCAGTGCGGTCTGCGCTTCTGCCGCAGGTCAACTGGGTGGTGAGCAAAAATACCGGCGATGACATCTATGGGCGCGAGTCTGCATGGCAGACCGGTGTGACGCTGTCCTGGTCCGCGTTTCGCGGTGGCTCAGGTCGCGCAGCGGAACAAGCAGCACGGCAGCGAGCGCAGGCAGGTTGGATGGCTGCCGAGCAACAGGTACAGGACCTGGAACACCGTATTCGCGCAGCAAACCAGGATGCCCGTTCGCTGGCTGATCGCGCCGATCTCTATCGTGGGCTGTCTTTGGAATCGGACAAGATTCGCGCAGCGTTCTACGAACAGTGGTATCACCTCGGGCGGCGTACGTTGCTCGATGTTCTGTCTTCGGAAAGTGAGCACTACAACAACCAGGTTGGTGAGGTTTCCAGCCGGTTTGATGGATACCAGGCTGTAGTCAGACAGTACGCAAGCGCAGGGACGCTGCTGAGCTGGCTTGGCGCTGACAGGTAAGTGCCGCGTTTGGCACTCGATGTGTACGTGAATGGCACGGTGGGAAGCCATTGTGGGACTGCTTTCCGCTGCTTCGCGTCACAAGCGACGGGGGATTGAATTTTGAGACTTTCCCTATGTAAGGAGTCTCTGGCGACAAACATACTGGTAGCAACGAGGCGGCCGTTCATGACTCGTCGGAGTGTTTCGACGCGCGCTACTGAACTGCCGGTTTTACCTTTGATTCTGGAAATGGTAGCTCCTTCACCGCAAAAGCGAATCGTTCGCTTTTACGCGGCGTGGCGGGCCGGATATTCGATAGTGAGGAAGATGGTATGTCTTTGAATGGAACGATGAAACGTGTGGTGTCGGCGGTTGCTGGGGCGACGGCTTGCTTTCTTGTGTATGCCGCCGCGCACGCGGAAATTCCCGCATCTGCTTTTGGCGATTCCTACCAGTCAGTACCAGCAGTGGCGGCCAATCAGAGCCAAGTGGTCTACTACCGTGCTGGAGCAGCTGGTCAGCAGGCCACCGCAACGCACGTATATATCGACAACGAGTTTCATACCAGCCTCCTGCCAGGCGCGTTCACTGTGTTCTGTATCACGCCGGGCGCACACGGCCTGAATGCCGTACTGGACGATGCGCCGCACTATGAAGGCAAGAAGGCGCAGCCGCGAACAACGCTGGAAGGCGGTATGACCTACTTCCTGAAGGTGGACGAGGACGGTGCGTTGTTGCCGACGGCGGTCACCCGTTCGGACGCGGAGCGCGAGCTTACTGGTAGTCGGCGTCAGGTTCACGTCCTGTCGCGTGCGTCGGCTGTGATGGATTGCAATTACACGGTGACAGCAAAGCATCAGGAGTACATCCTGTCCGGCGACGTGTTGTTTGCGTTCGGAAAGGCTGGCTACGCCGATGTCCGCGAAGATGGACGTGGCGCCGTGGCGGCAATTGCTACCCAGCTGAAGAAGGACGGCGTAGGGCTTGATCGGATCGATGTGGTGGGCCACACCGATCCAGTCGGTAGCGAGGCAGCCAACGAGGCGCTGGGGATGATGCGCGCGCAGACCGTACAGAAGATGCTGGCTGAGAGTGGCTTTTCCGCGGATGCCATATCTGTCCACTCGAAAGGCTATCGCGAGCTGTTGGTCGACAACTGTCAGGGCGATCGTGCAGGTTTGATTGCCTGCAATGCGCCGAATCGTCGCGTTGTCATTCAGGCATACGCGCATCGCGAGTAAGGCTCGGGTACTGAACGGCGGCGTTGGGTTGCCGGTCCATATTGAATTTATGCCTCGCCGCATCAGTTGGAGTGAGCGGGCGCGACGGAGTGATGCTCAGATGTGCTGCGCGGTAGTTGATCGTATAAAAGGTATGGCCGTACTGGTTCTGCTCACTGCCGCAAGTGCGGCATCTGCGGGAGGTCCCACAGCGGCGAAGCGTGACCGCACATCTGACATGCTGTACTCAGAGGTGGGGGCAGTAGGGCAAGACCAAGCTCAAGTTGTTTACTACCGCTCCGTAGATGCCAACGGCGCCGCAGTCGCGAACGTCTATCTGGACAGGGAGTTCATCACCGCGCTGAATCCTGGCAGCTATACCGCTTTCTGTTTGGTGCCTGGTCGCCACATCTTGGGTTCTTACATTGATGATGCTCCAATTTACGCGGGAAAGAATGACGATTTGTACGCGGCGACGTTGAAAGGCGGCGCGACCTACTACCTGAAGGTTCGGGAGGAGGGCGGCAATCAACCGTTGCCGGTGACCAAGACAATAGCTTCCACAGAATTGATTGGGATGTTGCAGCAGAACCACCTGCTATCGCGTGCCTCCATGGCTGAGCCTTGTCGTCACTACGGCTATCTGGATGCACCAATATCGGTGCTTCGCGAGTACGTTCTTTCAGCTGATTCGATGATCAATGGCCTGAACGCAATCAGTGCGTCTGGCAGCGACCACATTCAATCGCTGCTTGTAGATCTGCAGCATGAAGGCGCGCAGATAAGCCGTGTGGAAGTGGAGGGACATACCGATCCGATGGGTGCCACGGCAGACAATCAGCTACTGGGCCAACGTTGGGCTGACATCGTTCGCAGCGCGTTGATCAGCCACGGTGTTCCGCAGTCGATGGCGCATTCAACCAGCGCTGGTAGCCGAACGCTGGTGAAGCACGGTTGCTACGGAAGTGCTGAGCAGCAGCGTGTCTGCTATGCGCCAAATCGCAGGATTGTGCTGCGCGTGGAAGTGCGTCAGGCAGCGGCGCCTTGAATGAAGGAAATGGCCCCAATCGTTGGATCAAGGGCTGCATCCATTTTGGATGACCAGAACGATCGTTCTGGCTTGTTGCCTGGGTTGATGGGGAGCACTAACCAGCATGCTGTCTGGAACCTGCTTGGTGTTGCTGGGATTTGCGGTGTAGAGGAGTTGATTCAGTGAAATGGTCAGTGATGGCGCCACTCCGCGTTGCGGTGTTGGATGACCACTATTTAATACAGATGGCGTTGGAGCTGCGCTTGTCACGCGAAGCAGATATGAAGGTTGTTGGTGTTTACTCGAACAGTCGGGATCTGCTTGCTTCATTGGGTGATACTCCGGCAGATCTGTTGGTGCTTGACTATGCACTTGGTGCAAGTGAGCTGGACGGCTTGCATCTTATCGGATTGATTCGTCGTCGATTTCCTACGCTTTGCATACTTATTTCGTCCTCGGCGGAGACGCCATCCGTCGTCAATCTATCGCTCAGTGTTGGCGCCAACGGCTTCTTTGGGAAGTCAGAAAGCGCCGAGTTGCTGGTTGAGGCCATTCGTAAGGTTGCCTCGGGCGAAACCTATGTATCGCCAGGGCTGGCCTACCGTCTGGGACGGCAGCCGCTGCCCGCGGGACGCCCATCTCCCGATGTAAAAGGCGCGCAGCGCCTGCTGAATGATCCTTCGCTCTCGCCCAAGGAACGTGAGGTACTGCGCTGCTGTCTGGACGGGATGTCTGTTTCGCAGATATCACGCAAGTTCATGCGCAGCATGAAGACCATCAGCGGACAAAAACAAGCCGCTTTCCGAAAACTTGGCGTCCGTACTGATGCAGAGCTGTTCAAGCTTCAGCACAGCCTCGCCACCGGCTGATTGAATTTCTGAGTATCGCAACCATGCCACACATCATGTTGAGGCGCCGCTTCATCCGTGCGGCATGGGTCATCGCTGCCCTTCTATTGTTGTTGGCGGGTTCCGCTTTGGCTGCCGCTGACGCGGTCAGAGACGTGACTTTGTTGGCACGCAACAACATTCCAAACACTGCGCTTGAGCTTGGAAAAGTGGATGGCGATTGGGTGCGCTCCAAGGGAACGCTGGTGATGGGTGTTGCCCCGCCAAGCTTCATGCCACTTGAAGTGTTCTCCGGCAATGACTGCTATGAGGGAATCACCGCCGATGCGTTTGGCGCCATCGGTGAAATGCTTGGCGTGAAATTACGGGTTGTTCGCTATCCGGACCGAGCAGCTGCCTTGCGCGCATTGGAGAGCGGCGCGGTCGACGTGGTTGGCAGTGCCAATAACTACGAACTCGCAGAGCATGCGGTGCGTTTGACGCAGCGCTATGTTGAAGATACGCCGGTGCTTTACGTGCGCAAAGCAGAGCGTAGGCGCATGCCGCCAGCTCTGGCTGGTATGCGTATCGCGGTAGCCGAGGACTACCTGCCACAAGTCCAGATCCGCGATCTGTACCCGGATGCGATCATCTCCACCTACCGTTCACGCGAGCAAGCGCTTGCCTCGCTTGCGTTTGGTAGTGCGGATCTTTATCTAGGGGATGCGGTATCCAGCAACTATCTGGTCAATTTGAGTTACTTCAACTACGTGCGGACGATTGCCGTTCCGCGCACCGATACCGGCGGCTTTGCATTCGCGGTGCACGAGGATGCGCTGACCTTGGAACGCGTCATCAATCTTGCGTTGACGCAGCTTCAACAGACCCACGGGAGTGAGATTCTGAAGCGTTGGTCCGGCGGTGGCGGAATCGTACCATCGGCACGGATAGAACTGACGCCTGCTGAGCAGCGCTGGATCAGCGAGAATCCGGTGGTGCGTTTCGTCGCCAGCAATGACACGGCGCCACTTTCCTACTTTGATACCGATGGGCGTTACAGCGGTTTGAGTGCTGACATCATACGTGCTATCGCGCAGCGTACCGGCTTGGAGTTCGAACCGGTCCGGGTGTCCCGGCTCGATCAACAGATGGCTGCACTGGAGACTGGAACAGCAGATGTGACCATGTTGGTGCCGACCCCTTCGCGTGCACAGCGGTTTACCTTCTCGCGGCCATTCGTACAGACTTCATTCGGAATAATTACGCGCGAAGAACCCGGTAGTCCGTTGTCATTGAGCGATCTTCGCGGCAAGCGAATAGCGCTGCCGGCTCATCATGCGCTGAAGGAAATGTTGTTGCCAGCATCGGACTTTCAGTTCATCGAGACCGACACCTTGGCGGCGGCAATGGAGTTGGTGAAAGACGGCAAGGCGGACGCGACGATTGCATTCCTGCCGATGGCGCTCTACTACACATCTGTCCTGCATGACGAAAAGTTGCGTGTGTCAGACGTAGTGGAAGATACGCCTGCGTGGTTGGCCATCGCTACGCGCAAGGGCATGCCAGAGCTTGCCAGCATCATCGACAAAGCAATGTTGCAGATTCCGCCAGACGAAGTGGATATCTTCCAGAACCGTTGGCGGCCGCGGCCCGATGCATCACCGGCAACGTGGACTGACTTTCGTGGGTTGATCTACAAGATTACCGCTGGGACATTGTTGCTTATCCTGGTGTCGTTGATATGGAATGTGCATATCCGTTCGCAGTACCGCCGTCGCCAGGTGGCCGAGGACGCGCTGGGAGAGCAGCTGAATTTCATGCGCTCGCTGATCAACGGAACGCCGCACCCCATATATGTCCGTGACGAGCAGGGCAGGTTGGTTACCTGCAACACCAACTATCTCGACATGCTGGCGGTCACTGAAAAAAAGGTGATCGGCAAGACATCGATGGAGGGTGCCAAGCTGGATCCGTTCGAAGCCCAGAGTTTCCATGACGACTATCTGTGGGTGATGGCCAACGGTAGGCCGCTGGAGGTTGATCGCACTTTGCACCTGCCTGGACGGGTACTGAGCATCTATCACTGGATCTACCCTTACTTCGATTCACAAGGGCAGGCCAAGGGCGTGGTCTGCGGCTGGATCGATGTGAGTGACCGTTTGCATCTGATGGAAGAACTGCGCCGTGCGCTGAACGCCGCTGACCAGTCGAGCCGGGCCAAGACCACCTTCCTGGCGACAATGAGCCATGAGATCCGCACGCCGATGAGTGCCATCATCGGCATGCTCGAACTTGCGCAGAAGCACGCGGATCAAGGGCGCCTTGATAGGGCGGCCATCGCGGTGGCGTATGACTCGGCCCATGGTCTGCTGGAGTTGATCGGTGACATCCTGGACGTGGTGCGCATCGAGTCTGGCCACGTAAGCTTGAGTCCGAAGCGGGCCAATCTGCGTGAGATGACCGAGTCGGTGGCGCGGGTGTTCAATGGTCTGGCCCGCCAGAAGACGCTGCATCTGATCCTGGAACTTGATCCCAGCGTGGACTGCGATGTGTCCATTGATCCGATGCGGTTCAAGCAAGTGCTGTCCAATCTCGTCGGCAACGCCATCAAATTCACCGACCGTGGCCGGGTCACCATCCGGGTCAATGCTGTTTCAGTTGCGGTGGCACAGCTGCGCCTGCAGCTGGAAGTTGCCGATACCGGCATAGGTATCGCCGATGCCGATATCGCAAGCCTGTTTGATCCATTTTCTCAGGCCAATCACGGCCATAGCTCACGCGGCGGTACTGGCCTGGGCTTGCCGATCTGCAAGTTCCTGTGTGAGTTGATGGGGGGAGACATCTCTATCCGCAGTACACCGGGCGAAGGTACCTCGGTAGTGCTGAATCTGCCGCTGGAGGTATTGCCACCGGTCCCGGGAGCGAACGAGGTTCCGCAGGCCGTGGATGCCAAACATCCAAGTTTGAAGGTTCTGGTGGTTGACGACCATTCCGCCAACCGTACGTTGCTGACCCAGCAGCTGGCATTTCTTGGGCAGCGCGTGCGTAGCGCATCGGATGGACGTGAGGGTCTGGATTGCTGGTTGGAGGAGCGCGTCGATGTCGTCGTCACCGATTGCAATATGCCGGTGATGAATGGTCATGAGATGGCACGGGCAATTCGACGGCATGAAAAGGCCTATGGCCTGCCGCCGTGCGTGATCATCGGCTTCACCGCCAATGCGCAGCCCGAGGAGCGGGCCAAGTGCATTGCCTCAGGCATGAATGATTGCCTTTTCAAACCGGTTAGCTTGAGCACGCTTTCCAGCATGCTGGTCACCTTGGGTGAGAGCACAGGCATCAGCGCAGTGCAGGCGAGCCAGCAACAGATCAACGACATCGAAGAGACACTGCAGGAATTGACTGGTGGCGACGCCGGGATGACACGCAGTCTGGTCATTGAGGCGCATAGGAGTTTCGTGCGTGATCTGACCGAGCTGCTGGCGTTGTTGCCAAGCTTTGAACCAGCGGAGATGTCCAGCCTTGTGCATCGCATCAACGGTGGTATGCGTCTGTTGCAGGTTACGCATCTGATGGATATCTGTGAGCGTATTGAATTTCTTTGCGATCAGCCTGAAGTGGAGATCGACGAAGTCACTGAAAACGCGCAGTTCATTGCCAGTGAGCTGCCCGCCATCATCGAGGTGCTGACTGCCATGTATGCACCTGAAGCGGCAGGCTGATTGGTAGGCGAGGATGCTCAGACCGCGGTATCAGCCGCGGGCGATGCCGAGAATCCGCTCGGCGATTCTATCCAATGGCAGCACTTCATCGGCGGCACCCAAACGCACTGCACTGCCTGGCATGCCCCACACAACCGAACTTGCTTCATCCTGGGCCAGGGTCGTCGCACCGGCCTGTTTCATCTCCAGCAGACCGCGTGCGCCGTCTTCGCCCATGCCGGTCAAGATCACCCCGATGGCATTGGCACCAGCATTCATCGCGACAGAGCGGAACAATACATCGACTGCCGGCTTGTGCAGGTTGACCGGCACGCCGTCGTCCACCCGGCACCGCCAGCGCGCGCCGTCGCGTATCACACGCAGATGCTGGCCGCCGGCAGGTAGGTAGGCGTGGCCAGGCAGGATGGCTTCGCCGTCGCAGGCTTCGCGTACCGACATTGCCGAGTGCCGGTCCAGGCGCTCGGCAAAGGCCGTACTAAAGCTTGCCGGGAGGTGCTGGGTCATGACAATGGCGGGCGCATCGGCTGGCATCGCTTCCAGCACCACGCGCAGTGCCTCGGTGCCACCGGCGGAAGCGCCGATGGCGATCAGGCGGTCGGTGGTGCGGAAGCCGAGGCTGCTGGCGCTGGCCGGGCGCTGCAGCGGCCGACGTGGACCACCGGCAATTGCCCGCACCCGCGAGCGGGCAGCCATCTTGACTTTGTTGCGGATTTCCTCGGCATACGCGTCCAATCCGCGCGCGACGTCGATCTTCGGCTTGGCGACAAAGTCCACCGCGCCCAAGGCCAAGGCCTGCAGGGTGGTGTCGGCACCGCGCTCGGTGAGTGATGACACCATCACCACCGGTAGCGGGTGCAGACGCATCAGGTTCTCCAGGAAGGCCAGGCCGTCCATGCGCGGCATTTCCACGTCAAGCGTCAGTACGTCCGGATTGAGCCGCTTGATCTTCTCGCGCGCCAGCAAAGGATCCGCGGCGGTGCCGATGACCTCGATGGCGGGATCGGCGGCCAGGATCTCGGTCAAGATCTGGCGTACCAGGGCCGAGTCGTCAACGATCAGAACCCGGCAGGGTGCCTGCGGCATCATTCAAACAGCTCCACGCCACCGCTGACCGGGGTGTGCGACAGACGGGCGCGGACGGCGGTTTCGGTGGCGACCACTTCAGCATCATGTGCGTGCGGCAAACGCTGTACCACGACACGGCCGGTGATCGGGAAGAACCATATCTTGCGTGGGTGGATGCCGCACAGGTCCTCGGCGGCAATCGGAATATGCTCGGCGCGCAGGTATTGACGCACGAACTCAGCGTTGCGGGTTCCCACCGGATTGCTGGTGAAGCCTTTGAGCACGTTGGCGCCGCCGAACACCTTGGCTTCCAGGCGTTTGCGGTGAGCGCCGCGCTTGAGCAGGTCGTTGATCAATAGTTCCATGGCGTAGCTGCCGTAGCGCGCGGGCGCGCCGTCACCGATATTGCCTTCTGGTAACAGAAAGTGGTTCATGCCGCCGATGCCGAGGATGGGGTCGCGGATGCAGGCCGCCACGCAGGAGCCGAGGATGGTGGTCAACGCGGTATCGTCGTCCACTACCAGGTACTGGGTTGGCAGTAGCTTGGCGGCAATCGTCTGGAACCGCGTGTCGCGGTAACGCATCACCTCGTCGGGGTAGTGCTGTGGGTTTTTCATGCGCCATTCCTGCGGCTGCGGCGGTACAAGGTGCGGCCGCACGGCTGGATCAGATCGGCAGCATGCAGGTAATTCTCGGAATGACCCGTGTAGAGCAGGCTTTCTTCATCCATATGCTGGACCAGCCGCGAGAGGATGCCGCGTTGGGTCGGCTTGTCGAAGTAGATCATCACGTTGCGGCAGAACAGCGCATCAAACGGGCCGCCGACGTCGTAGCGACTGGACAGCAGGTTGAGCGGGCGGAACTCGATCAGGGCGCGCAGGGCAGGGACTACCCGGCACTTGCCCTCATTGGGGCCGCTGCCGCGCTGGAAATAACGCCGCTTCATGGCCGGGTCCAAACCGGCGATACGGTCCATCGCGTAGACGCCCTGGGTGGCGGTGGCCAGCACCTGGGTGTCGACGTCGGTGGCGATGATGCGCACCGGTGGGGTCATCGACGAGAAGGCCTCGCAGGCGGTGATCGCCATGGAGTAGGGCTCCTCACCGGTGGAGGCTGCACACGACCATAGCTTCAGCGGTGCCTTCGCTGCGCGTGTCTGCAGCTCCTCGCGCAGTTTGTCGAAATGGTGCGGCTCGCGGAAGAACGAAGTGAGGTTGGTGGTCAGGGCATTGGTGAAGGCCTGCCACTCGTCGCCGCCATGCTGTTCCAGCTGGTCCAGGTAGTCCTTGAACGAATGCAGGCCTAGGTTGCGCAGCCGCCGCGACAGACGGCCATAGACCATGTCGCGCTTGGCCGGCGCCAACGCGATGCCGGCACGGGCATGGATGAGTTCACAGACGCGACGGAAGTCGCGGTCGTTGAACTCGAAGTCACGCTGGTTGCTGTCCAGGTCGATCATGGTGGCAGTCCGCTCAGCTGGCCAGGGCAAGTGCTTGTGGGCGCGTTGCCGCTGCTGGCTGCGCGCTCAGTTGGAATACCGCAACCGCCTGGTCCAGCAAGGAGGCCTGTTCTTCCATCGAGCGTGCGGCTGCGGTTGCCTCTTCGACCAGGGCGGCATTCTGTTGGGTCGTCTCGTCCATCTGCATGACGGTCTGATTGACCTGTTCGATGCCGGCCGACTGCTCCTGCGAAGCTGCAGAAATTTCGGCCATGATGTCGGTGACGCGTTGTACTGCGGTAACGATTTCACCCATCGTGCTGCCGGCTTGCTGTACCAGCTGCGAACCTTCGTCCACACGCTCGACCGAGTCCTCGATCAGCGATTTGATCTCCTTGGCTGCGCCAGCCGAGCGTTGCGCGAGGGTGCGGACTTCGGCGGCAACCACCGCAAAACCGCGGCCCTGTTCACCTGCTCGCGCAGCTTCAACTGCGGCGTTCAGCGCCAGGATATTGGTCTGGAAGGCGATGCCATCAATCACGCTGATGATGTCGGCGATGCGTCGCGAGGACTGCTGGATCTGGCCCATGGTGGTGACAACTTCTTCGACCACGAGGCCGCCGCGCGAGGCTACTCCGGCAGCACCGATGGCGAGCTGGTTGGCCTGGCGGGCGGACTCCGCGTTCTGGCGGACGGTGGAGGTCAGTTCCTCCATCGACGCGGCGGTTTCTTCAAGGTTGGCGGCCTGCATTTCTGTACGACGCGACAGATCCGAATTGCCGGTAGCGATTTCGCCAGCGGCGAGATTGATACTGTCCGCCGACTGCTGGATGCCGGAGACGATGCCGGCCAGCTGGCTGACGGTGCTGTTGGCGTCCTCGCGCATGCTGGCAAACACACCCTGGGCGTCGCCGCTCAGTTTGACGGTGAGATCGCCTTCTGCAAGCGCTTGCAATAGACGCGATACCTCGCCGAGGTTGTAGTCGCTGACCTGCATCATGTTGTTCAGCGAGCGCACCATCGCATGGAAGTCGTGCTCGAAGCGGTCTTCATCGCCGCGCTGACTGAAATCGCCGGCAGCTGCCGCGCTGCCCAGACGTTTGATTTCGCTGTTGATGGCGGCGAGGTTGGTCTTGATTGCGGCCATGGTTTCGGTGATGACACGCTTGTCGCCCGGCAGCAGCGGCATGTCCTGGCTGAGGTCACCAACCGCATAGCGCTGCGCCAGCGCGATCACTTGCATCTTGACGTCGATGTGGTTGCTGACCAATACGTTGGTTTCTTCCACCATCACCCCGTAGTCGCCGGGGAAGGCGCTGGCGTCGATGCGATAGCGGATCATGCCGGCGTCGTGCTGACGCGCCATTTCCGCCTGTGCGCCGATCACGGCGCGCAGCTGATCCTGCATGTTTGCCATGCTGCTCAGCAGCTGCCCGGTTTCATCCTTGCTGGGCGCAGCGATACGGTTGTCCATGCGGCCATTGGCAATGGCGGTAGCCACGGCGGTTGCGTTACGCAGCGGCAGCACGATGCGGTTGCCGATGATCCAGCTCAGCGCCAGCACCAGCAGTACCAGCACGCCGCCGGCCGCCGTCATCACCGCTGTGAACTTCAGGGCCTGGGCCTGCAGGTCATCCATGTACATGCCGCTGGAAACCACCCAGTTCCACGGTGTGTACATGCCCGCATAGGTGAGTTTGCCGACCATACCTTCCTTGCCGGGCTTGGCCCAGACGTAGGCGACATAGCCGCCGCCCTTGCGTGCAGCTTCAACCTGGTCGTAGTACAGGCGCACGCCGTCCTGGTCACGGAAGTCCTTCATGTCCTTGCCGACCAGGTCGGCGCGGAACGGATGCATCAACAGCACGTACTTGTTGCTGTAGATGTTGAAATAGTTGACGTCGCCGTCGGAGCGCATCTTCTGCAGCGCGGCCATTGCGTACTTCTGAGCATCTTCCAGCGGCATAGCGCCGGATTCCGCTTCCTTGGCGTAATGATCCAGAACGCCGTAGCTCATTTCCACCTGGGCACGCAGCGCATCCTTGCGGGTTTCGTACAGGTCCAGGTACTGCATGCGTGCCGCTATGACTGACAGGGCGATGACGCCGATGACGATCAGAGCAGTCAGCAGGTTCAGCTTGCGCCTGACTGAAATGTTGGAAATGTAGTTGTTCCAGAGCGAAGCGATATTCATCGAATCTGCCGCCAACCTTGCGGTATCGGCGCTGCGTGAGGGGTTACCGGGTTATCGGCCGCAGGGCGCATGAGTTGAGTGGTTTGAAGGGGCAGGCATGATGCGTGACATGGAGTCGTTCAGATGCGTGTGGCGGTGATGAGGATTGCTGCGTTTCGGCGTTGTGGGAGCGGCGTTAGCCGCGAAGCTGGCAATGCTGGAATAGTCGCTACCTGTGTCATCTGTTGGTGTCTGAGCTTCGCGGCTTACGCCGCTCCCACAAGGGCAAAAAAAATCCGATGCCAGGCGTCTGGCATCGGATTCGGGTTGCTCAATGGCTTGGGTGGGCAGCGTTGCCGCCGAGGCGGTTGACGCTATCGCTTAGAACTCCTGCCAGTCCGAATCAGCCAGCTCGGCAACTGCGGTGCGGGCGGCGGTACGACGACGCGGTGCCGGTGCCGGAACCTGGCTGGCAGGGCGGGGCGCTGGTTCCCGCTGGGCCTTGGGGCTGCTGGTCTCGGCGGCGCCTTCTTCCAGCTGGAATACCGAAACCACGTTGGCAAGCTGCGCTGCCTGCTCTTCCATCGAGCGGGCGGAGGCGGTGGCTTCTTCCACCAGCGCGGCATTTTGCTGGGTGGTTTCGTCCATCTGCACGATGGTCTGGTTGACCTGCTCGATGCCGGCGGACTGCTCCTGCGAAGCGGCGGAGATCTCGGCCATGATGTCGGTCACGCGCTGCACCGAGGCGACGATCTCGCCCATGGTGGTACCGGCCTTGCGGACCAGTGCCGAACCATCGGCGACCTTGCCGACCGAGTCGTCGATCAGCCCCTTGATCTCCTTGGCCGCGCCAGCCGAACGCTGTGCCAGCGTACGAACTTCCGATGCAACCACCGCAAAGCCGCGGCCCTGTTCGCCGGCACGTGCGGCTTCCACCGCAGCATTCAGGGCCAGGATATTGGTCTGGAAGGCGATGCCGTCGATGACCGAGATGATCTCGGCGATCTTGCGCGAGGACTGCTCGATCTGGGTCATGGTGGTCACCACCTGGCTGACCACGTCACCGCCCTGCGAGGCCACCGAGGCGGCGCCGATGGCGAGCTGGTTGGCCTGGCGCGCCGATTCTGCGTTCTGGCGAACGGTGGAGGTTAGTTCCTCCATCGAGGCGGCCGTTTCTTCCAGATTGGCAGCCTGCTGTTCGGTGCGACGCGACAGATCGTTGTTGCCTGCGGCAATTTCAGTGGCGGCCGAGTTGATCGACACCGACGATTGCTTGATGCGGCCGACAATGCCGGTCAGCTGCTCGGCGGTGGCATTGGCGTCGTCACGCATGGTGGCGAACACGCCTTGGTACTCGCCGTGCATGCGCACGGTCAGGTCGCCGCGGGACAGGCCCGACAGCAGGGCAGAGATCTGCTCCAGGCTGCTGGCATTGGCGTCGAGCAGGCCGTTGATCTGGCTGGCCAGCTGCAGGAAGAAGCCGTCCTTGTCTGCGGTGCCGATGCGGCCGCTGAGGTCGCCAGCTGCGGCGGCCTCGATGATGCGGGCCACTTCCTTCTCGACCTGGGCTTCGGTGCTGCGATCGCGCCACTCGACAACGTGGCCGACCCGCACATTGTTGTCGTCGCGGATGACCGAGATGGTCTGCGCGAACTCGGCTTCGCCAAAGCGCATTTCGCGCTTGAAGACGCCGGTCTTGTCCAATGCTTCCAGAACCTTGCCATCCACTTCGCCGCGATGTTCAAGCACGGTTACCGGCTGGCCGATCAGTGGCTTGCTGGCGTCGAACTGACTGAGCGCGCCGCTGATCTGCTCGTGATGCTCGGTGAGTTTGTCGAGCAGGGCACGGTTGGCGTAAACGATCTCCAGATCGTTGTTGGTCAGGAACACGCCGGTGGACGAGTAATCCAGCGCGGTACGGATGCGCAGGTTCTCGTTGGCGATGATCTGCTCGCGTTCGATTCGCTCACGCAGGTCGCGCTGCATGCGCTGCATGGCACGCAACAGGTCGCCTACCTCGTCGGCGCGGGACAGGTCGATGGTGCCGTCCAACTTGCCGCTTGCAACTTCATTGGCCACATCCACGGCGCCACGCATTGCGTTGACCAGTGAGCGGGCGAACAACCAGATCAGTGCCAGGCCGGCAGCGCCGCCGACCAGTACCGCGATGATGATAAGCAGGGCAGACGCGCGATAGGTTTCCGCAGCCTGTTTGGCGGCCGCCTGGGCACGGGTATTGTCGTTTGCAGCAAGCGCCTGCAGGGCCGCATAGGCGTTGCGGTGCAGGTTGCGGGTTTCGCCGACGAAGGTATCGATGGCGTCATCCGGCAGGTCCAGCGCCAGCATCTCGCTGACCGCGTCGTACGAGGCCGCCGTCTTGCTCCAGTCGGCGACAAACGTGTCGAAGAGTTTCTTCTGTTCCGGGCTGTCGATCAGTTTTGGATAGGCGGCGATGGTGGTGTCGATCTGCATGCGCAGTTCGGTTGCGCGGGTCTTGGCGTCGGCTTTTACGTCATCGCTGGCGCGGATCAAACTCTGATAGGACGCGTTGCGGTACTCGCTGACCATGCCGCTCAACTCACCGGTGGTACGGAGGCTGGGGGTACGTTTCTCAGCGAGGTCGGTGGTGGCGTTGTTCAGTGAGTGCAGGCCGCGATACGCGACGATGCCCTGCAACAACATGACGAACAGCACGACGCCGAAAGTCAGCATCAGCTTCGGCTTCAGTTTCAGCGAGTTGATCCACTGCATCTTGCGCGATCTCCGGGAACAGGCCCCGCCATGTCATGGACGCGGGGTGGCACGCCGGCTGGGCCGGCGTGACGAAAGGCGGATTACTTGATGTTTGCCAGCTTCAGGTTGGCCGGCGATGCCACTTCGATTTCGGCGCGCGATGCGTCGCGCTGGATCTTGCCGATCACGCAGACGGTCTTGCCTTCCAGGGTTTCCAGCGGGAAACCGAACTTGCTGCGGTTGCTGCCGGCGATACGCGCCGAGAAGGTGTGGCGCGGGAACATGCCGCCCATGTGCAGGAAGGTCGGCTGGCCTTCGGAGCCTTCGGCGTAGCGGGCTTTCTCGACCTTGCCGCAGACCATGCCGTCCTTGCCGGCGAAACGCGCGGCGGTCTCCGGCGGGATCATCTCGGCATCGGCAACTGCGTCGAACGCGACGGTTGCCAGCAGGGTGGCGGCGAACAGCGGAAGTACATGCTTGTACATCGGAAACTCCGGGAAGGGATAGTAGGGCCGGTCGGGGAGGACAGACATGCAATGGCTATCGGCCTGCAAATGCCGCCCTTGAGTTGCATGCGCGAAACTGTGATCAGCTTCGCGAAATGCCCCCTCAGGCCGCTTCTTCGGCAACGCTCGGTTGGCCGAGGTCGGCGGTGTCGAGCAGGGTCTCGATGTCCAGCAGGATCAGCATGCGATCGTCCTGGGTGCCGATGCCGGAAATGAAGCGGGTATCGACGGCAGCGCCGAACTCCGGGGTCGGGCGGATCTGCTCGGCGTTGAGCGGAATCACGTCGGAGACGCTGTCCACGACGATGCCGACCACGCGGTCTTCGACGTTGAGCACGATCATCACGGTGAAGGCGTCATAGCGGGCTTCGTCCAGGCGCAGCTTCAGGCGCAGGTCGATGACCGGCACGATGGTGCCGCGCAGGTTGATGACACCCTTGATGTAGTCCGGTGCGTCGGGGACGCGGGTAACGGCGTCATAGCCGCGGATTTCCTGCACTTTGAGGATATCCACGCCGTAGTGCTCATTGCCGAGGGTGAAGCTGAGGTACTCGCCACCGGTGGTGTCGGCGGACGTGCTGCGGGAGTCATTCATGGCGGATCCTGGTCCTGGCGGGCTGCCGGTGTGGTGCGGCTGATGCACCGGTATCGGCGTTGCGGCGGGGGACTTTAGGAAGCCGGCCGGGGAAAACTCCGGAGCGACAGGTCCTGAGCACGAAATGTGCGCACCATCATGTTTGGAGGTGCCATTTTTCTGTCATTTCGGGGCGGAAAACGGGGTTGATCTGACCTGTGGGATGCAGGTAGTGCTATCGGCTGGTTTTTGGTTTGGTGGTGGCTTTGGCTCTTGCCGGTGCTGTTAAACCGTCATTCCCGCATGGGCGGGAATGACGGCTTGAGCGCGATGCCGGAAACCCAAAGACCTCCGGGTGTCCAGCTCAATCGCCGTTGCTACGCGCCTTGCGCAAACGATCAATGCGGAAGATGTAGCGTTGAATGCTGTTGTCCGCGCCGCGCGGCAGGTCGTCGAAACGCAGGCCGATACGGGTCATCTCGGTGCCATTTGGCTGCTTCTGCAGGCGCAGGTTGCAGACAACCAGCGGGGTTGAGATCGGGGCGCTTTCAGGGATATCCAGCACACAGCTGTAGCGGCTCTGTAGCTTGAGCAGGTTCTGATCGGGCGGCAGCAGCAGTGCGATGCCGCCGGCGCTGATGTCCAGTACCCGCCAGCGAGTGGCTTCACCGCCGTCCGGGTCAGGCAGCAAGCAATAAGGCGAGTCGCCGACCGGAGTCTCCAGGCGGTAGAACTCGCGCCGCTGCAGATGATAGACCTCCTCCGGCAGCGGTACTTCAAAAGCAACATGGCCGTCGCGGTCGATTCGGCGCTGGCCTTCCAGCTGGAAGCGCACCGTGACCTTGTCGACCTGCCCAAAGCACAGCAGGCTGCCGGCAGTTTCGACCGTACGGTTTATCGACGGTACCGGGCTGGCATCGAGCACCAGGCCATGCATGTCCACGTCCAGCACGGCAGACGGGAAGGCTTGGTCACGCCCGTCCGGGTGCACATTGATCATCGAGCGTTGATCGATCATGGCCTGCAACAGGTGCCGCACCTGATGCGGGTTGCGCACCATGTAGCGGTCGTCGGCATACAGGTTGCCGGCGTGCGGGGAAGGCGTCGGTGCGGGCGATTCTTGGTCGGGCATGGACACGGTTACGGTTGGGTCGATGATCGGTGTGGCGCTGAGGACAGTGCTACAAACTGTGATAACGGCCGCCTTTTTAACATCTTTAATTGGACTGTTACGAGGGTTCGCGTCGAGTGCGAGATTTGCTTACATGCCATTGCAGCAACTCCTTCGATGGTTGAGGGGTACGGGTGGGCGGGCTGGATGGCGTTTTTGGCGGCTTGATGGCAGCTGAACACAGGCTTCATCTTTGAGAGAATCCGGTGAAATGTAATAGATATGTGATTTTCATCACGGTTTTGGCCATCACGTTCCGTGAGCATCTGCGACTTCTTCCACCGCAGTACCCTAAAAACAAGGGAACAGCAAATGAGCAGGGAAGCGGCAGATCAGTTCGATCAGTTGGGCGCGCTCTACGAGGACATGGCGACATGGCCGTTCCGCAAGTACATCGAGACGCCAAGCGTGTTTGCTGCGCTGGGGCCGTTGGAAGGCCTGGATGTCCTCGAGTTTGGCTGCGGTAGCGGCTACTACTCACGGCTGTTGAAGCGTGCCGGTGCACGCACGGTGGTCGGTTACGATCTTGCGGAAGGAATGCTGGACTATGCGCGCCGTTGCGCGCAGCGCGATGGTCTGGATATCAGCTTCCGCTCCAACTTGGATGATTCCAGCAAGGCCGCATTCGACGTGGTGCTGGCTGTGTACGTTCTGCCCTATGCAACAACGCTGGCCGAGCTCGACCAGATGGCGGCGCAGATGATGGCGCCGCTGCGTGCGGGAGGGCGGTTGATTGCGCTGCCCATCCATCCGCAGTACGCACCTGCGCCCAGCTATTACCAAGGCTGTGGTTTCATGCTCACGCCTGATGACAGCGCGCAGCCATATCACGAAGGTGGACGCCTGCGCCTGGACCTGCGGTACCGCCAGTACGACGCCAGCGTGCATGCCTGGTACTGGTCGCAACAGGCAATTGAGGCGGCATTGCGCAAGGCCGGCGCGGACGCGATCCAATGGTCCAATCCAACGCTCGCCGCCAGCCATGACTTGCCCGAGGTGCCGCCGGAACTGCAGGCATATGTGGATGAGCCACATGCAGCCATCATCGAGTGTCGTAAGCGCTAGCTGCGATTGCCGATAGATAGTGTTTTCCGGCGACGGCGGAGTCGCCGCCAATGAATCATCTCTTCGCTCCTGCTCCGGCTGAACATCCGGGGTGCTGAGCGATCCTGAGGATCAGGCAATGTCCATTGAAGTGGAAGTGCGACTTTCCATCGATGCGATGGATGAGACCGAGTACCGTGCGTTCCATCAGGCAAGTCATGCTTCTTTTTTCTACGATTGGCGCTTCCTATGCGCAGCGGAGCACTCACCGTTGCTCGCGATCAAGGGCGCGTTCTATCTGCTGGCACGCGCTGAAGGTCGCTTGGTAGGCTTTTTGCCGGCCTACCTGCAATCGGTGCAGACGGTCGATCCGTTCGGGCTGCTGGCGCGGACAGCCGGAATCGAAAGTGATCGCGGCCAGAACGCGTTGTTCAGTCATGTCATGCATTGCTTCGATAGCGAGGTGATAGCGCTTCCAGGTGCCGCAGTCGAGGAAGCACTGGTACGCGCCTTGAAAGCCTTGGCAGTTTCTCTGGACGCGCACTATGTCGGGGTTCTGAACGTTGCGCACGAGCCAGCCCGCCAACAGCTGGCAGAGCTGGGTCTGCACGTACGCTATCTGGTCGACAGGTATTTCATGGACATGACCGGCTTCGATGGATTCGACGCGGTGCTGAAGGCGCTGCCCAAGGACGGGCGCTATGAGATGACCCGGCAGCTACGCAAGTTTGCTGCCGCCAAGGCAGAAATCGGGCTGCACGCTCCGCCCTTCGATCAGCGCCTGGAGCAGCTGACCGAACTGTGTCAGCAGACTACAGCGCGCAACGGCACCCCACAGTACTTTCCTGCGCAGGCGCTGGCTCGCTTCGTGCGGACCTGCGATGGGCTGGTGCGGTTGCTGCTGATTGAAGACAAGGGCGTCGTGGTAGGTGGGCTGATCTGCTTCGTCGACGGGTCGCTGATGTGCATCTGGTCAGCCGGCATGCGCTACGACCTGACCGACTACAGCCCTTACACCGTCAGTTTCGCGTTTGCCTACGAGTGGGCGCTGGGCGCCGGTATACGCACCATCGAAGCCGGGCGCCTGAATGCCCGAATCAAAACCCGCCTGGGGCTGCAGCCCCTGCCGCTGTACTCGGCAACCAGCATGGTGGCCGCCTGAGCTTCAGCCGTTTTGCCACTTCAAGGGAATTGACATGGACCCGCTGCATCCGAAGATTCTTCCCGATGACTTCCGTGCCTTCTCGCAGACGCTGGAAGGCAAGGTCAGGTCCCGCCATCACGCCGAGTACGCCAGTTGGTATTACAGCACCGCGTGGAACAAGCGCGATTTTGAGCGCTACCCGGAGTACATCGTCCGCGCTGCGTCCATCGACGATGTGCTCAAGAGCGTCAACTTCGCCCGCCTGCACCGGTTGCGTGTGGCAGTGAAGGGCTCAGGGCACAGCTATGCCGGCAGCTTCTTTCATCGTGGTGGCCTGTTGCTGGATATGTCGTTGCTCAACGCGATCGATGTTCATGCGCAGCAGAGAACGGTGACGGTTGGGCCAGGCGTTACCAGTGGCCAGCTATCAGCTGCTTTGGCACCGCACGGGCTGGCATTTCCTACTGGCCATGGCGGGAAGGTGGGCCTGGCCGGTTTCCTGCTCGGTGGCGGATTGGGCATCAACTGCGACGCATGGGGTGGGATGAGTGCGTTCAATATCCTTGCTTTGGATGTGGTCACTGCCGATGGGCAGCTGCTCCATGTCAGCGAAACCGAGAATCCTGAGTTGCTATGGGCCGCACGTGGTGGTGGCCCCTGCCTTTTCTTTTCGGTGGTGCGGTTCCACCTGCAGGTCTGGCCGGGCCCGAAGGCAGTGCTGTCACGCAGCTATCCGGTGGATGCGGAAAACATCAAGCATCTGTTGATGGCGCTGGGCGAGCGTAGCGATGACTCGCGGGTGCAGATCATGCTGGCGCTTGGCGGGGCCGAAGGCGTGCCCGTGGGTTTGAGCGTGAGTGCTTTCTGTGATGACAGTCGCCAGGCTGTAGCGCTGCATGAAGCGCTATACGCGGACATAGATCCCTGGGTGGGCGAGTTCGTCGAGCAGGTGCTGGACAGCTTCGAACCGATCTATCGACAAACCGAACAGGCCATGGTCAGCAAGCGTTACCGCGCCGACAACATCATGACTGATGCGATAGCTGAGGCTGCAGATATGCTGCTTTCAGGAATGCAGGCGCGTCCGTCTCCAGCTACGTTTTGCCTGGTGATTCTGCGGCCAGCGCATGAACTCTGCGACGCGGCGTATTCGCTGCGCGGGCGGCTATCGATTTCTACCTATGCGCAATGGAATGATGAGCATGAGGATGAGCTCAACCGGGATTGGTTGCGCGGCACCTATGACCAGTTGGCGAAGGTGGCAACTGGCAGCTACATCAATGAGTTCGATCTGGAGTCCCGCTCGGAAGATGTAGCGAACTGCTTCTCCGCGGACGGCTGGCGCAGACTGCAGCAATTGCGCCTGCGCTACGACGCCAAAGGCGTCTTTCCGGGCGTGTCGGTGTTGGGCGCGGATGTCGCCGAGCGCGGGTACATCGGCAGTTGAAGCCTGCCCTCAATCCGATCCCTGTCCGCGCTAGCGGAACAGCGGCCGGAAAGAGGGCAGGCTGCAGCCAAAGGCGACGTGCAGGAAGGAGAGTTCCCGCTCGCCGCCAACGGGCGGTTAGAACTCCTGCCAGTCATCCGTGCTGGCAACCGGTGCGCGACTGGCCGGCTTCGGGATGGCCCGCAATGCCGGACGACCACGCGGCGGCGCTGCGCTTGGGCTGGCCGCGACCTTGGCCAACGAAGCACTTACCGAGCCAGCCAGACGGAACTGTGCCACCGCATCGGTGAGCTGATGGGCCTGATCCTCCATCGAGCGTGCGGCGGCGGTGGCTTCTTCCACCAGCGCCGCATTCTGCTGGGTGGTCTCATCCATCTGCATGACGGTCTGGTTGACCTGGTCGATGCCGGTGGATTGCTCCTGCGAGGCGGAGGAGATGTCGGCCATGATGGTGGTGACACGCTGCACCGAGGCAACGATCTCGTCCATGGTATTGCCTGCGTTGCGTACCAATTGCGAGCCCTCGGCGACCTTGTCCACCGAGCTGTCGATCAAGCCCTTGATTTCCTTGGCCGCTGCCGCCGAACGCTGCGCCAGCGTGCGTACTTCCGAGGCAACCACCGCAAAACCCCGGCCTTGGTCGCCAGCACGTGCCGCTTCCACTGCAGCGTTCAGCGCAAGGATATTGGTCTGGAAGGCGATGCCATCGATGACGCTGATGATGTCGGCGATCTTCTTCGACGAGGCCTCGATCGCGCTCATGGTGGTGACTACCTGACCGACCACGTTGCCGCCCTGTGCGGCGACCTCGGCGGCACCGCGCGCCAGTTGATCAGCCTGACGTGCATGCTCGGCGTTCTGGCGGACGGTGGAGGTTAGTTCCTCCATCGACGCAGCGGTTTCTTCCAGATTGGCTGCCTGCTGCTCGGTGCGGCGTGACAGATCATCGTTGCCGGTGGCGATTTCGCTGGCCGACAGGCTGATACTGCCGCTGGCTGATTGGATGCGCGAGACGATGCTGGTCAGCTGGTCCATGGTGGCATTGCCATCGTCACGCATGCGGGCGAAAACCCCATGGAAATCGCCTTCCATGCGCTGGGTCAGGTCGCCCTGGGCGACCGCCTGTAGTAGCCGCGACAGGTGCCCAAGATTGTCCTCGGTGGTTTCCATCAAGGAATTGACGCCACCGACCATGTCGCGGAAATCGTGTTCGAACTGGTCGGCATTGCCGCGTTGGCTGAAGTCACCGGCAGCAGCAGCATGGGCCAGCCGCTTGATCTCGTTGTTGATCGCCGAAAGGCTGGTTTTTGTGTTGTCCATGGCCTGGGTGATGGCGGCTTTCTCGCCGGGCAGACGGTCCATATCCACCGACAGGTCGCCACGGGCGTAATGGCGCATCACTTCAACTACCCGCATCTTGACGCCGATGTGCTGGGCAACCAATGTGTTGACTTCGCGCACCATGCGCCCGTATTCGCCGGGGAAGCGGGCTTCGTCGATACGGAAGCTGATCGCGCCCTGGTCGTGTTCGCGGGCCATCTCGATCTGCGCACCGATAACGGCTTTCAGCTGGTTCTGCACGCGCTGCATCGAGGCAAGCAGTACACCAACCTCATCCTTGCGGCTGCTGTCGATGTTGCTGTCCAGGCGACCATTGGCAACATCGTCAGCAGCGCGCAGTGCATCGTTCACCGGACGCACGATGGCGCGCACGATCACCACGCCCAAGGCGACGGACAACAGGCCAAGCAGCAGCATGCAGATGATGATGGCTGTCGTGCTGCGTGTCTGCGCGGCGTTGGCTTCGGCCACTTCCTTGTCCAGGACGCTGGCAACGTGAGCGCTGAGTTTCTCGACGGCGTCAAACAGGTCGCGACGGCTGATGCGTGATTGATCGTTGGAGATGTTCTGGGCCAGGTCGAACTGAGCTTCGTTGATGGCCTTTTCCATCAACGCGTGCGCGCTGAAGTAGGCATCAAGGTTCTTGATCAACTCGGCGTACAGGCCCTGCTGGGTGCTGTCGGCAGGCAACGCTTCGTATTGCTTGCGGTGCTCGGTCAACTTCTGCCGCTGCTCGATGATGCGCTGATTGTATTCAGCCACAAAAGCGGGCTCGTTCAGATGCGAGAGCTGGGACAGCTCGGCGATGCGGATCTCGGCCAGGTCCGCTCGCATCCGCTCCAGATACTGCACGGCCGGCATGTAGCGGGCGCTTACCTGGTCGAGCTGGGCTGTGGCTTGATGCAGACGCTGTACGGCAAAGCCGCCCATGGCGAGGGTGGTCAGCGTGGTCAGGGTGAAAGCAACTGCGAGTTTTCTGGCGATGCTGAGGTTGCGAAAGAACTCCATCTCTGACTCTCCGGATCGACTGCAGATTTGGGCGCTGCGCAGGTCGTTCTCCAACCGTCATTCGCACAGCGTAGTGTCTACGCCGCAAGCCTATGCGGGCGTTGTCATAGCCGATAACGGCGTTTTCTGACTGTGCTGTAGGGTTCTATCTGTCTGGAATTCTGAAGAATTCAGCACGGTGTTTAACGTAAACATCACATCACTTAGCCGTTCAAAGACATCATTAGAATTCGGTGACGGCGCCGAAGTAGGGAATGTGTCCCTACTCACTATTTCACAAAATTTCGGTAGCTCTCTTACGATCAGTCATGGCGCCTGATTTGAATCCAGAACCTCATCCGGCGGCATGACAGCAAATAAAAAGCCCCCGGCACTGGTTGCCGGGGGCTTTCAAGGGGCCTGGTTGGATCAGAACTCCTGCCAGTCTCCGTCGTCCATCTTCCGCACTGCCTGGCCACTACGTGCGCTGCTGGCGACCGGGCGCAGACGCTGTTGCGGGTGCTGCGCAACGGCAACAGCCGGCGCCTTGGCCGCAGGCTTGCTGGTGTTGTCAACGGCGATGCGGAACACCGCCACGGCCTCGGTCAGCTGGTTGGCCTGGTCTTCCATCGAACGTGCGGCAGCGGTGGCTTCTTCCACCAGTGCGGCGTTCTGCTGGGTGGTTTCGTCCATCTGCATCACGGTCTGGTTGACCTGGTCGATGCCGGCACTCTGTTCCTGCGAGGCCGCCGAGATCTCGGCCATGATGTCGGTCACGCGCTGTACCGAAGTGACGATTTCGTCCATCGTGGCGCCAGCCTGCTGCACCAGCGCCGAGCCTTCACCGACCTTGCCGACCGAGTCGTCGATCAGGCCTTTGATCTCCTTGGCGGCAGCCGCGGAGCGTTGGGCGAGGGTGCGGACTTCCGAGGCGACCACGGCGAAGCCTCGGCCCTGCTCACCGGCACGCGCAGCTTCCACTGCAGCGTTCAGTGCAAGGATATTGGTTTGGAAGGCGATGCCGTCGATGACGCTGATGATGTCGCCGATCTTTTTCGACGAGGCTTCAATCGCGCTCATGGTGGTGACCACCTGACCGACCACATTGCCGCCCAGGCTGGCGACGCCATGCGCGCCGATGGCGAGCTGGTTGGCCTGACGGGCGTGCTCGGCGTTCTGGCGCACGGTAGAGGTCAGTTCCTCCATCGAGGCAGCGGTTTCTTCCAGATTGGCGGCTTGTTGTTCGGTACGGCGCGACAGATCGCTGTTACCGGTGGCGATTTCGGTCGCGGCCAGGTTGATGCTGGAGGCAGCGTGTTGGATGCGGCTGATGATGTTGGTCAGCTGGCTGACGGTGGCGTTGGCGTCGTCGCGCATGTTGGCGAATACACCGTGGAAATCGCCCTGCATCTTCGCAGTCAGATCGCCGCGGGCAATGGCCTGTAGCAGCTGCGACAGTTCGGATAGGTTACCGTCGGTAGTTTCCATCAGCTGGTTGAGGCTGCTGACCATGTCGCGGAAATCGTGCTGGTAGGCATTGGCATCACCGCGCACCGAGAAGTCGCCTTGGGCAGCAGCACCGGCCAGACGTTTGATCTCGCTGTTGATACCCGACAGGCTGGCCTTGACTGCATCAACTGTCTCGGTGATGACGGCCTTCTCGCCCGGCAGGCGTTCGATGTCGAGGGACAGATCGCCGTTGGAATAGCGCTTGATGACATCCAGTGCCGACAGCAGCGTCTGGATGTGGGAGTCAACCAACGCATTGCTTTCCTTGACCATCACGCCGTAGTCGCCTGGGAATGCGGTCTCCTCCATGCGATAGCTGATGGTGCCGGTATCGTGTTGCTTGGCCATCTGGCGCTGGGCGCCGATCACCGATTGCAGCTGCGACTGCATGCGCTGCATGGAGCTGAGCAGGGCGCCGAGCTCATCATCGCGTTGCACGCTGACTGCGTTGTCGAGCTTGCCGGCGGCGATGTTGTCGGACAGTTTGACTGCCTCGTTCAGCGGTTTGAAAACAAACCTGCGCAGCAGCAGGAACAGTGCGCCGCACAGCAAAAGGGCGGCAACGATACCGACCACGATGATCGTCCACAGCAGGGCACGTGCCTGCTGCATCAGCAGGGCACGTGGAACCACCACGCCAAAGGCAAAGGTCTGCTCGGCGTTGCCTATCTTCAGCGGAACATAGGTTTCCACCATGTCCTGATCAAGGGCTGCATCGTGGTGCTGCTCGAAGCTGATCTTGCCGCTGGCGGTGTTGGCCAGCATCGCGCGGGTGTCCGCGTCGTCGGCCTTGCTGCCCACCTTGGCCGGGTCGCGGTCGGCGATGATGGTGGCTGCCGGCGACAGCAAGCGGACATAGCCTTCCTGCATCGGGCGCATTTTGGACAGACGGTCCTGCAGCGACTGCAGGGCGAAATCCACGGTGACCACACCCAGGAACTGACCATCCTGCACGATCGGGGTCGCCAACGTGGTCATCAGGATCTTCTTGCCGCCGATCTCGTAACTATAGGGTTCCAGCACGGAGGGCTTTTTGTTGGCGGCCGGCTGCAGGTACCAATCGCCGTCACCAGGCACGTCATAGCCGCGCAACGGTTCCTGCACTGGTGCGCCGTCCTGCCAGGCCCAGTAGCTCATGAAGCGGCCGCTGGCGTCGTGCCCCTCGGTATCGATATGGCTGGCATCTTCGCCATCGAAAGCCTGCGGCTCCCACAAGGTACCCACGCCCACCCACTGCGGATTGTTCAGTGCCTGGGAGTGCAGCACCTGCGCGGCACTCAAGCGGCTGAAGCCGCCCTGTTGGCGCAGTGCCAGAAAGCTGCGCGACAAGGTGTCGTTGGCTTCGAAGCCGCGGCCCAGTTCGGTGGAGATGCGTTGGGCTTCGAGCTGGGCGATGTTCTCAAGGCTCACCCGCGAGGCCGACAGCAGTGCTTCGCTGCTGCGCAGATAGATGAACAGCGCGGTGAGGCCGAATGCGAAAGTCGCGACCAATGCCGTTCCCAGCATCAAGCGCATTGCAATACTGCGGGTGAGGAAATTAGTGGGCAAAGACATGGGTTACTGCTGGCCTGGTAGGTAGGGGTTTGTCAGTACATCGGCATCTGCAGACGTAGCTGGAGCGTTTTCTTGCGCTGAATCGACGACGCCCCTATTCAGGGGCGTCGTTTGCTCGTGGACAGCTGACGATCAGAATTCCTGCCAATCACCGTCGTTGTCGATCCGTACTGCGGCGTTGCCGCGCTGCACCGGGGTGACTGCACGCAGGCGACGCGCAGGGGCGGGGGCTGCGGGAGCGAACGCAGCCTTGGCCTGCTGCGGCTGCGCAATAACTGCCTGCACGGCGTCGGTGCGGAACACCGCAACCGCCTCGCTGAGCTGATTGGCCTGATCTTCCATGGAGCGTGCGGCGGCGGTGGCTTCTTCCACCAACGCGGCGTTCTGCTGGGTGGTTTCGTCCATCTGCATGACGGTCTGGTTGACCTGGTCGATGCCGGCGCTCTGTTCCTGCGAGGCCGCCGAGATCTCAGCCATGATGTCGGTCACCCGCTGCACCGAGGTGACGATTTCATCCATCGTGGCGCCGGCCTGCTGCACCAGTGCCGAGCCTTCGCCGACCTTGCCGACCGAGTCGTCGATCAGGCCCTTGATTTCCTTGGCGGCAGCGGCCGAGCGCTGGGCGAGGGTGCGGACTTCCGAGGCGACCACCGCGAAGCCTCGACCCTGCTCACCGGCACGCGCAGCTTCCACTGCTGCGTTGAGCGCGAGAATATTGGTCTGGAAGGCGATGCCGTCGATGACGCTGATGATGTCGCCAATCTTCTTCGACGAGGCTTCAATCGCGCTCATCGTGGTGACCACCTGGCCAACGACGTTGCCGCCCTGGCTGGCCACGCCATGTGCACCGATGGCGAGCTGGTTGGCCTGACGGGCGTGCTCGGCGTTCTGGCGCACGGTGGAGGTCAGTTCCTCCATCGAAGCAGCGGTTTCTTCCAGGTTGGCGGCCTGCTGCTCGGTACGACGCGACAGGTCGCTGTTGCCGGTGGCGATTTCGGTGGCAGCCAGGTTGATGCTGGAGGCAGCGTGCTGGATGCGGCCGATGATGTCGGTCAGCTGGCTCACGGTGGCGTTGGCGTCGTCACGCATATCAGCGAACACGCCGTGGAAGTCACCCTGCATCTTCGCGGTCAGGTCGCCACGGGCGATCGCCTGCAGCAGCTGCGAGAGCTCGGACAGGTTGCCGTCGGTGGTTTCCATCAGCTGGTTGAGGCTGCTGACCATGTCGCGGAAATCGTGCTGGTAGGCATTGGCGTCGCCGCGCACCGAGAAGTCGCCCTGGGCGGCAGCGCCGGCCAGGCGTTTGATTTCGCTGTTGATCGCCGACAGGCTGGCCTTGACCGCATCGACGGTCTCGGTGATCACGGCCTTCTCGCCGGGCAGGCGTTCGATGTCGACGGACAGGTCGCCGTTTGCATAGCGCTTGATGATTTCCAGAGCCGACAACAGCATCTTGATGTGCGAGGCGACCAGCGTGTTGCTTTCCTTGACCATCACGCCGTAGTCGCCGGGGAAGGTGGTCTCGTCCATGCGGTAGCTGATCATGCCGGTTTCATGCTGGCGGGCCATCTCACGCTGTGCGCCGATCACCGATTGCAGCTGTGCCTGCATGCGCTGCATGGACTGCAGCAGCATGCCAACTTCGTCGCGGCGCGAGGCGTCGATACGGCGGTCCAGCTTGCCGGCGGCGACGTCGTCGGCCACGCGCACTGCATCAGCCAGCGGCAGCATGATTGCGCGGATGATCGCCCATCCCAGTGCGGCGGCCAGTAGCAAGGCGAGACCGAGGCCGATCACGATGGCGATCAGCGAGCGCTGGTGTGCGTTGCGTGATTCTGCAGTCTGCTTGGTCAGCTGCTCCTGGTTGTACTGCGTCATCTGCTTGAGCTGGTCGAACAGGGCGCGCCGCAGCTTGCGTGAGTCGCCGCTGGAGATGGCATTGGCGGTTACGAAGTCATCGGCAGTGATCGCTGCAGCGATGCGGTCGTGCGCTTCGAAGTAGCCTGCACGCAGCTCCTTCATCTTCTCGTACAGAGCCAGTTCGCTGGCGCTGTAGTCGGCTTCGATATCGTCATAGGCCTTTTCCGCGGCTTCGATCAGCTTGCGGGTGTCGGCCAGGCGCTTGTCATAGTCGGCCAATTGCTCGGGGTTGCCCTGGTAGTTGAGCTGGGCCTGCTCGAAGGTGCGGTATTCGCCGAGCTGGGCGCGCATTTCACCGAGCTGCTGGACTGCAGGCATCCAGTTGTCGTTGACTTGCTGTATCTGGATGTCGGCCACGTTCATCCGCCACAGCGCGAACAGCGCAAGCAGCAGGGTTAGCAGGCTGGTGCTGCAGAACGCAAGCACCAACTTTCGCGTGATCGACAGATTCTGGAACCACTTCATTGCAGACATCTCCGTAGGCGGGCATAGGGGGCGATCCACAGGTCCGGCGTTCCTGGGGAATGTCGTGCGGGCTGCTGGCCGCGACGGCGACCCAGGTTGGTTGACAAACCTGATTGCATTGCGATGCGGTATCGGCACCTCTGCGGTGTTCTTGAAGGCGTTCTATGGCTGTGATTCAGCCATCCGCAGTGCGAGGCAGTTCAGTGGCCAGCGCGGCTTCCTGCATGACAGCGTGCACAGCAAAACGCCGCACCCCACTGCTGGGTGTGCGGCGTCAGATGCGTGTTGCGGTGTGGTCAGGCAGCTTGTTGGGTACGCAGTGAGCGCACCAGTCCACCAATATCGACGATCAACGCAACCCGGCCATCGCCGAGGATGGTGGCGCCGGAGACGCCGCTGATACGGCGGTAGTTGTTTTCAATGTTCTTGACGACAACCTGCTGCTGGCCGATCAACTCATCCACTTCCAGCGCTATCTTCTGGCCATCGCCTTCGACCACGACCACCAGCGGGTCGGCCTGTGGATTGTCGGGATAGCCGTAGTACTGGCCCAGCGACAGGATTGGCAGGTATTCGCCGCGAACCCGCAACACACGGCCTTCGCCGGCCATGCTGCGGATGTCGTCTGGCTGCGGCTGCAGTGCTTCGAGCACGTAGGCCAGCGGCAGAATCAGGGTTTCGCCGGCAACCGAGACGGTCATTCCATCGAGGATGGCCAGTGTCAGTGGCAGCCGGATCAGCACGCGGGTGCCGGCACCGGTGCGGCTTTCCAGCTGCACTTCGCCGCCCAGTGCCTGGATGTTGCGACGGACCACGTCCATGCCGACACCGCGCCCGGAGAGGTCAGTGACAGCGTCGGCGGTGGAGAAACCGGGCTGGAAGATCAGGTCCCATACCTGCGCGTCGGTGGGGTTGTCTGGCACGCTCAAACCGCGTTCCAGTGCCTTGGCCAGGATCTTTTCGCGGTTCAGGCCGCGGCCGTCGTCGCTGACTTCAATGACGATATGGCCACCCTGGTGCGATGCGGCCAGGGTGATCGTGCCGGTCTCGTCTTTGCCGGCTTCGCGACGCACGTCCGGCATTTCCAGACCATGGTCGATGGAGTTACGGACCAGGTGCACGAGGGGATCTGCAATCTTTTCGATCAGGCCCTTGTCCAGCTCGGTACCTTCGCCGATGGTGCGTAGGCGGACCTGCTTGCCCAGGCGGCCGGAAAGGTCGCGGACCAGACGCGGGAAGCGGCGGAACACGGCGTCGACTGGCAGCATGCGCACGCCGATGACAGCTTCCTGCAGGTCGCGGGTATTGCGTTCGAGCAGGTCCAGACCAGCCAGCAGCTGCTCGGCGTGGGCAGGATCCAACCCGCCGGACACCTGCTTGAGCATGGCCTGGGTGATGACCAGTTCGCCGACCAGGTTGATCAGCGCATCGACCTTGTCGACGCTGACCCGGATCGAGCTTTCAGCTTCGTGCTGCTGGCCACTGGCGGGTGCCTTGGCGGCGGCCTCGGCGATGTTGGCAACGGCAGCGACGGGTGCTTCCACTGCAAGGCTGGGCGGTGCGGCCGGACGGATATCCAGCTCGCAGTCATCGACCACCCAGGCAAAGGTGTCTTCGATACGGCTGCGCGGCACCTTGCCGACCAAGCCCAGATCCCAGGCCAGATAGGCTTCCAGCGGATCGAGCTGATCGAAGCTGGGCAGGCGCGCCATGCGCGGTTCGACATGCAGGGAACCCAGGGTTTCCAGTTCGCGGATGATGCGCAGCGGATCGTTGCCGCTCATGAACAGCGACGGCGCTGGAGCAAACCCGATCTGCCAGGCGTCCGGGGTTTCTTCCTGTTTCACGGTAGCAACGGCGACCGGTGCATCACCGGCCAGCACGGCCTGCAGACGATCGGTTATCGCCTTCACCGCAGCCGGGTCGGCAGGCTGACCATGCTCGACTTCACGCAGCAAGGCGCGCAGTACGTCGACCGAGCCCAGCATCGCGTCGACTGCGTTGCTCTCGAGTGCGCGCTTGCCGGCACGCAGCTCATCGAGCAGGGTTTCCAGCACGTGGGTGAGTGCAGCGATGGCATCAAAACCAAAGGTGCCGGCGCCGCCCTTGATCGAGTGCGCGGCACGGAACACCGAGTTGATGACTTCGGGGTCGTGTTGGCCGTCTTCCAGTGCCAACAGGCCGGCCTCCATTGCATCCAGCCCTTCGCGGCTTTCTTCGAAGAAGGTGGCGTGGAAACGTTGCAGGTCCATGCTCATTGGCGCGGTATCCGATCGGTGGGGCAGGTGGGCTGATCAGCCCAGGACTTTCTGTACGGTGGCAACCAGCTGTTCTGGATTGAACGGCTTGACCAGCCAACCGGTGGCACCGGCGGCCTTGCCTTCGGATTTCTTGTCAGCGGCCGACTCGGTGGTCAGCATCAGCATCGGCGTGAACTTGTAGTCCGGCAGCTGACGCAGTTCGCGGATCAGCGAGATGCCATCCATGTTCGGCATATTGACGTCGGTGACCACGGCGTTGAAGCGCTGGCCCTTGGCCCGGCCCAGAGCGACCGCGCCATCCTCGGCTTCTTCAACCGAAAAGCCAGCCGAGGTGAGGGCAAAAGAGACCATCTGGCGCATTGACGCCGAGTCGTCCACCACCAAGATTCGTGCGCTCATGCAGCGTTCTCCACAGATTTCGTTGTGTCAGGGGTTGCTTCCAGACCAAGGGTCCGGAGGACACCGAGCAGGCGCGCGGCGTCACGGAAGGTATCGGTAGCGTTGTCAAAGACGGTGCCGTTGCCTGCTTGCTGGCGGGCCAGCACAAAGGCGCACAACACCTGCATTGCAGCGGTGTGCACGCGGCCCACCTGGCTGGCATCCACGCGCAACTCGCCCGTTTGCGGCAGGTGGGTTGCCAGGTGTTGTTTCAACTCGCTGGTGGACTCGATGCCGAGATCCTGCGCCAGGGCCACAGTGCTCATCGTTGCTCCGAACAAACGTTACTGGGAGAGATAGCGGCGATATGCCAGTGATCTTTAGCGCCGCGATGCGCTGCAGCAGATAGTGTTAACGGGCGCACGGTTTTTGGCTGTGCCCCCTCCCTTGCGCATAGCGCAGGGGAGGGTTGGGAGGGGGAGCTTTTGATCGGGTAGAGCCGAGCCATGCTCGGCTGGAGCCTTACCGGGAAAGCCTCTGCCGAGCATGGCTCGGCACTACCGCTGCCTTCAGCGCGAAAGGGAGGAGGAAATCAGCGCAGCAGGCGGCCGGCGTCCAACAGGATCATCGGTTGCTGGCCGATGCGGGCGATGCCACGGAACAGTTCGTTGGAAATCTGGCAGATGCGCGCGGTGTCCGGCGGCTCGATCTGTGAGTCGTTGAGGTTGGCGACGTCTTCGACCGCCGATACACGCAGTCCCAGTGTCTCGCCGTTCTCTTCCAATACGACGATGCGGGTCTGCGAGTCTTCCGGCGCGCTTTGCACGTCCAGATGGCGGCACAGGTCCATCACCGGGACCACCTGGCCACGCAGATTCATGATGCCGAGCATGGCCGGGCCGGTGCCGCGCAGGGCCAGCAACGGCACTGGCAACACCACTTCCTGCACCTTCAACAGCTCCAGTGCATAGGTTTGTTGGCCACAGCGCAGGCGCAGCCAGCGCGAGCTGCGCTCGGCGGCGCGGCGTTGCTGGGGGCTGCTGGCGGGACGCTGCGCCTGCGCTTGCAGTTCCTGCCAGGTGCTGGGGCGTGCGTCCGACGCAGGCTCAGGCAGGGTACGTACATTCGACGTGCTGCGCGGTGGTGCGACCGGGCTCGCGGGTAAACCAGCGGCAGTTTCAAACGCCGCCTGCAGATTGGCGCTGTCGCTATGGGCGAGCTTGCGACTTTCGGCCGGGCCGGTTTCGTAGATCACTTCGTCCGGCAGGTCATCCCAGGTAGGTGGGCGGCCGGCATTGGCGGCGCTGGTTGCCGCCATCGCGTCGTCGAACGCGGCCTGCAAGGCTGCGGTATCGCCGGGCGCAATGGCTGCCGGAGCGGGTGCAGGCACGGTGGCCGGCTTGGCTTGCGCTTCGGCCAGCGCGGCTTCGAACACTGCTTCCAGCTCAGCGCTGTCGCCTGGCACTTCGAAGGCTGGCGGTTTGGCAGGCGCTGCAGGTGCTGCGGCCACCGCGACGGGTACCGCTTCCAGCAGCAGCTCGCCCAGGTAGTCGTCGAGTACGTCGTTGCTCATGCGGCGCGCTCCAGCTGTGCGGCCTCGCTGAGCAGCAGCCATTCCAGTGCGTGACGGTAAGCCGCCATGCCGCGCCCCGGATAGTCGTCGCCAAGCACCGGTACGGTCAGAGCGGCAGGATTGCAGATGCGGGTGTCGACCGGAATCGCGTCTTCCCAGACGCGCTCACCGTGACGTTCCTGCATCAGCTTCAAGGTCTCGTTGCCGGCGCGGGTGCGGCGGTCGAACAGCGTCGGCAGCACCGAGATCGGCAGAGCGCGTTTGCGTGAGCGCTCGACCATTTCGCCGGTGCGTACCATGCCGTCCAGGCCGTGAAGGGCCAGCGGTTCGGCCTGGGTCGGAATGATCAGGCGATCGGCCGCAGCCAGCGCGTTGATCATCAGCAGGCCCAGCGTCGGCGCGCAGTCGAGCAGGATGTAGTCGTGCTGTTCGCCATGACGTGCCAAGGCCTGCTGCAGGGCCAGGCCCAGGCCGGGCTGGTTGGCACTGCGGCGCTCCAGGGTTGCCAGCGAGGCTTGTGCACACAGGTAGTCCAGCCCAGGAATGTCGCTGTGGCGGGCCAGTGCAGCGATTTCATGGGGCGGGGCGGCGAACAGCTCCTGCACGCCCTGAGGTACCGGCTCAATTGGTACGCCAAAGGCGCGGGTCAGCGAGGAATGGGGGTCCAGGTCGATCAGCAGTACCTTGTGCCCGCGTGCGGCAAGGCCGCGACCCAGCGACAAAGTGGTGGTGGTTTTGCCGACGCCGCCTTTTTGGTTGGCTATGGCCCAGATACGCATCATTGGACTCCTTCGATGACCGCCGGTACCGCGCTGCGGACGCTGCTTGCGGCAGAGCTGCCGCCGCTGCCGTCATCGCCGCTGGTACTGGCCGTGGTGTTGCTGGCAGCAGGCAGATCGGCCGCCGCTGCCGAATCGGCGAGGATGATCACCATCACCCGCCGGTTGCGGTTGCGCCCTTCGGGCGCATCGTTGCTTTCGCGTGGGCGGAACTGGCCATAGCCAACCATCGCCAGCCGTTGCGGTTGTACGCCGTGGTCGGCGAACAGGTGCACAACGCTCGCCGCACGCGCGGCCGACAATTCCCAGTTGGATGGGAACTGCGCGGTGGCGATCGGCAGGTTGTCGGTGTGGCCTTCCACGCGCACGCCATTGGGCGCGTCCAGCAATACATCGGCCAGCGTGCCCAGGGTTTCGCGGGCACCGACATCGAGCGCGGCCGAGCCGGTGACGAACAGGATGTCGCTGTTGATCTCGACCTCGATCCACAGCTCGGTGCGACGCACGGTGATGACGCCCTGCTTGACCAGCGGGGCGAGGGTTTTACTCAGGCGATCAGCGATCTGGTTGAGCTGGCGTTCGGCGCGCTGCAGCTGTTCCTGGTTGTGCGCTGACACCGGCATGCGCATATGCGATGCCATCGACGGCAGTTGGGTGGGGTCGGCCAGCGCCCCTCCGGTCATGCTCGGCGCACTGATCACCGAAGGCGAATCATAGCCACCGCCCTGTAGCTGCTTGTTGCCTACCTGTACCTGGCTGATGGTGCGCGGGGCACCGCCAAAGGCGGTGGTCAAGGCATCAGCCATGACCCGGTATTTGCCTTCGTTCAATGACGAGATCGCGTACATCACCACGAAGAACGCGAGCAGCAGCGTCATCAGGTCGGCATAGGGAATGGCCCATGCTTCGTGGTTGGCGTGCTCTTCGTGGTGCTTGCGACGGGCCATGGTTCAGTTCACGAAGCCGGCCAGGCTGTTTTCGATATTGCGCGGGTTCTCGCCCTGGGCAATGGCGATCAGGCCTTCGATGACCATTTCACGCTCGCGGCAGCTGTTGGCAATCACGCCCTTGAGCTTGGCCGATACCGGCAGGAACAGCAGGTTGGCCGAGGCGATGCCGTAGATGGTGGCAGTGAAGGCAGCGGCGATGCCATGGCCGAGCTTGCTCGGGTCGGCAAGGTTCTTCATCACCGCGATCAGGCCGAGCACGGCTCCGATGATGCCCAAGGTGGGAGCGTAGATGCCCATGCCCTCGAACACCTTGGTGGCGGCCAGGTCCTGCTGTTCCTGGCTGCCGAGTTCGATTTCCATCATGTGGCGGATGGTGTCCGGCTCGACGCCATCGACCACCAGCTGCAGGCCTTTGCGGATGAACGGGTCATCCTGCAGCTCCACCTGCGGCTCCAGGCCGAGCAGGCCCTGGCGACGAGCGATATTGCTCCAGTCGACGATCTGCTGGACCAGTGCGCGGCGATCGCTGGCTGGCGGGCGGATCACCCAGCGCACGATCTTGAAGGCATGTTTGAACACTGCCGGCGAGGTGTGCAGCAGGATTGCCGCCAAGGTGCCGACAATGACGATCACGAAGGCAGCAGGTGACCACAGCGAGGACAGGCCAGCGCCTTTGAGGATGCTGCCACCCACCAGAGAGGCGAGGGCGAGGAAAAGTCCAATGATGCTGAGTCGGTCCATGGTGCGTATATCGGCCTCGTTGTAGCGGTCTTGAATCAATGAGCGGTGCTGCTGTTTGCTTTAGCCCCTCTCCCGCGCGCGGGAGAGGGGTTGGGGTGAGGGCGCTTTTGCTTTAAAAGCTAAAAGCGCCCCTCACCCGCCCTGACTTCGCAGGGCACCCTCTCCCGCAGGCGGGAGAGGGGATGCTTGATCGCAGGATCTAATGCGGGGTCTGCTGCATCGCTTACCCCTGCACCCCACGCAATCCATCCACATCCAGAATCAAGGCCATCCGTCCATCACCAATCAAGGTAGCGCCGGCATAGCCGTTGAGGCCGCGCAGCGCACGCGGTAGCGGCTTGATCACCACTTCCTCGCGGCCGCGCACCTGATCAACCACCAGGCCGAAACGGGCTTCGCCCATCTGCAGCACAACAATGGTCAACAGCGTGGACGGTGCCGGGGTAACACCCAACCATTGACGCAGGTCCAGCAGGGCCAGCGTGTGACTCTTGCGATCCAGCACGGCACGGCCGTCAAACCAGCCCAGCGAGGTGGCCGGTGCATGCAGCACTTCCATTACCCGTGCCAAGGGCAGGGCGTAGACGTCTTCGCCAGCCTGTACCAGAAGGGTTGGCAGGATCGCCAGGGTCAGTGGCACGCGGATCAGGAAGCGGCTGCCACGGCCCAGCTCGGATTGGATCTGGATCTGGCCGCTGAGCTCGCGGATGCGTGACTGCACCACGTCCATGCCGACGCCACGGCCGGAGATGTCGGTGACTTCCTGTTTGGTCGAAAAACCGGGCAGGAAGACAAGATGCAGACACTCTTCGCTGGTCAGGCGGGCGGCGGCTTCCGGGTCGAGCAAGCCCTTGTCGCGGGCCTTGGCGCGCAGTCGCTCCGGGTCGATGCCGGCGCCGTCGTCCTGGACTTCGATGCTGACGTAGTCGCCTTCCTGCTGAGCGGACAGGCGTACCCGGCCCATTCGCGGCTTGCCTTGGGCTTCGCGCAGATCTGGCGATTCGACGCCATGGTCGATGGCGTTGCGGACCAGATGCACCAAGGGGTCGGCCAGCGCTTCGACCAGGTTGCGGTCCAGCTCGGTATCGGCGCCGATCAACTCCAGATCGACTTCCTTCTGCAGTGAACGGGCAACATCGCGGGCAACTTTCGGGAAGCGCGAGAACACCTTGCCAACCGGTTGCATGCGGGTACGCATCACCGCTGATTGCAGGCGTGCGGTGGCGATGTCCAGGGTGGAGACTGCGCGGTCAAGTTCTTCGTCCTTGAGGCGCATGCGCAGGGTCTTGAGCCGGTTGCGTGCCAGTACCAGTTCGCCGATCAGGTTGACGATGGCGTCCAGGCGTTTGGTGTCCACGCGCACGGTGTGCTCGGGCTCAGCAGCCTTTGCGACAGCCGGTTTGGCTGCGCCTGCTACGGGGCGTGCGGGTGCGAGGGGTGCCGCGGGCGGCTTGGGCTTGGGCGCAGCAGGAATCGGCTGCACAGCGACAGCTCCGGGTGCGGCACCGCCATGCAGCTTGTCGAGCAGGGCTTCGAATTCGTCTTCGTCGATCAGGTCATCGCCGGCCTTTGCGGCTGCAATGGGTTGGGCACCGGGGGTGCCGCTGCCATGCAGCTGGTTGAGCAGGGCTTCGAACTCGTCTTCGCTGATCAGGTCGCTGTCGCCGGCTGCGGCAACGGGTTTGGCCGCTACGACAACCGGTGCAGCACTCACATCGAACTGGGCGATCAGCGCAGCAGGTGCATGCTCCGGCTCAGTGCCGGACGACACCGCATCGAGCATGGCCTGCAGCCAGTCCAGCGATTGCTGGGCGGCGTCGAAATGATGCGCCAGCAGCTCGGCTTTGCCGGCGCGGGCCATGCCGAGCGTTTCCTCGGCGGCGTGGCACAGCTCCACCATTGGGTGGATCGCCAGAAAACCGGCGCCGCCTTTGAGGGTGTGAAAACCACGAAATACGGCGTTGAGCTGCTCGCTGTCGTGCGGTGCCTGTTCCAGCGTCACCAGCTGTTCGCCGAGGCGATCCAGGATCTCCTGCGCTTCGAGGATGAAGTCGGCGGCGATGTCGTCGGCAAAAGCACTCATGACTTACAGCCCCAGGTCCGAGAGCAGGTCGTCTGCGTCCACCTGCGACACGGCGTGGCGGTCCAGGCCATTGACGGCCGGGCCAGCCAAGCCCTGGTTGCGTGTGTCTTCTTCCGGCGGCGGCAGGCCAAGCGCGCCGAAACCTTCATGCACGCGACGGACGATGCCAACCACGCGGCGGATGATCTGCCCGGTCAGGTCCTGGTAGCTCTGGGTCAGCGCTACTTCGGTGAGGTTGTGGCGGATGCGTTCGAGGATTTCGCCCTGTTCGGCATTCAGCCCGTCCGCACGCAGGCGCTCGGTCAGTGCACGGCATTCCTCGGCCAGATCCAGCGTCCGATGGGTGGCCTGCTCGGTCATCTGCACCACATGGTCCAGACGCGCACAGGCGTCATCCAGCTCGCCGGCTTCGCTGGACACGCTGGGCAGTTCGCCCAGTGCCTGGCCCAGTTCGCGTGCCAGCCGGCCCAGCCCGGACATCATCGGCTGCGCGCGCAGGGCGGCCAGCGCGTCGATTTCCCGGCGCCAGCCGGCTTCGTCGCCGCTTTCCAATGCTGCCAGTGCGTCCTGCAGGCGTTGCACCAGGGCTGTTTTGTCGCTCAATGCTTCGCCGAGCTGGTTCATCAGGCGCTCGCTGCCAGGCGTTCGAAGATCTTGCCGAGCTTCTCTTCCAGCGTCTGCGCGGTGAACGGCTTGATGATGTAGCCGTTCACACCGCTCTGTGCGGCCTCGATGATCTGCTCGCGCTTGGCTTCGGCGGTGACCATCAATACAGGCAAGGTCTTGAGCTTGGCATCATTGCGGATCGCCTTGAGCAGCTCGATGCCGGTCATCACCGGCATGTTCCAGTCGGTGACGACGAAATCGAACGACTGCGTCTGCAGCATCGACAGCGCGGCATGCCCGTCCTCGGCTTCGGCGGTATTGGTGAAGCCCAGATCGCCGAGCAGGTTCTTGACGATGCGGCGCATCGTCGAGAAGTCGTCAACGATCAGGATGCGCATGTTTTTGTTCAAAAGACTTTCCTCTTCATGGTTCTTCGAGCCCGGCGTCGGCCGCCTCGAAAATCTTCAGTCGGCCGCGCAGACGCAGCGTGGCCTGGCCGTGGATCTGACAGACGCGGGATTCGCTTACGCCCAATACCGCGCCAATTTCTTTCAGGTTCAATTCCTGCTCGTAGTACAGCGACAACACCAACTGCTCGCGCTCGGGCAGTTGGCCGATGGCCTTGCCCAGCTCGGCGCCGAACTGGCTGCGCTCCAGCACCTGCTGCGGGTTGGGACCGCCGGTGGTCGGGGTGTCCAGCTCGCCCTGGTCTTCGATGCGTGATTCCAGGCTCAGCACCTGACCGCGTGAGGCGTCTTCGACCAGACGCATGTATTCGGGCAGCGGCAGCTCCATCGCTTCGGCTACTTCGCTGGCGCTGGCCGAGCGGCCGGTGCTCTGCTCGAGGCGGCGGATGGTGGCGGCGGCATCGCGGGCGCGGCGGTGCACCGAGCGTGGGACCCAGTCGCCGCGGCGGATTTCGTCGATCATCGAGCCGCGGATGCGGATCGATGCATAGGTTTCGAACGAGGCGCCCTGTTCGGCGTCATAGCTGCGCGAGGCCTCGATCAGGCCCATCATCCCGGCCTGGATCAGATCATCGACCTCGACGCTTGCGGGCAGGCGCGCGGCCAGATGGTGGGCGATGCGGCGGACAAGGTCGGCGTGGCGGGCGATGCAGTCATTAGCCGCACTGCGCTGGACTTCACGGTATTGGGCGGCTGCATTGTTCATGCCTTCACCTTCTGCTGGATGATGCGTTCCAGGAAGAACTCAACGCCGCCGCGCGGGGCGGTTGGGGCTTGCCAGCGCGCGGTGCGACGGGCGATTTCGTTGATGGCCAGCGAGGCTGGCGCGGAAGGATAGAGTTTGACCACCGGCTGCTGGCGCTGCACCGACAGGCGCAGCCAGTCGTCCTGCGGCACGCAGCCCAGGTAGTTCAGCGACACATCGATCAGGAACTTCTCGCAGACCCGCACCAGCTTTTCGTACAGGGCGCGGCCTTCGTTGGGGTCGCGGACCATGTTGGCCACCACCTGGATGCGGTCCACGCCGCGTTCGCGCGACAGGACCTTGATCAGCGCGTAGGCATCGGTGATCGAGGCCGGCTCGTCGCAGACCACCACAACGGTGTCCTGGGCGGCCTGGCAGAAGGTCAGTACGCTGTCGGTGATGCCGGCGGCGGTGTCGATGATCATCACATCGAGCTCGCGTTCGAGCTCGGAGAACACGTTGACCAGGCCGACGTGTTCGGCTGGCTGCAGTTCAGCCATATGCCGACGGCCCGAGGCGGCCGGCACTACCAGTACGCCGTTGGGGCCTTCCATGATCACTTCGTCCAGCGTGGCGCGCCCGGCGACCAGGTCGGCCAGGGTGTGCTTGGGCTGCAGGCCCAGCACCACGTCGATGTTGGCCAGGCCCAGGTCGGCATCCAGCAGCAGGGTACGTTTGCCCATGCCTGCCAGTGCCACAGCCAGGTTGGCCGAGACATTGGTTTTACCTACACCGCCCTTGCCGCCGGTCACCGCGATGGTGCGCACCGGGCCTGCCGGTTCGTGCCGGGTAGCCGACAGGGGGAAGGTGTTGGTCAGCTTGGCGTACTCACGCGACTGCATTGTTCAACTCCGTGTTGCAGGGCATATCGGCCGCGCGGCGCAAATCTTCAAGGCGAAGTACGAGATTTGCGGCGGAGGCCCGATAAAGGTCTTCCGGAACGTCCTGGCCGTCGGTCACCCAGGTGATCGGCAGGCGGTGATCGACCGCCACCGACAGTGCCGAACCGAAGCGGCCGGTCTCGTCCAGCTTGGTCAGCACCACGCCCTGCGGGTTGGCAGCGCTGAAGCGGCGGACCACTTCGTCCATGTCCTGGAAGGCGGTATTGGCCGGCAGCACCAGCAGGGTGCGGATCTGGCCGGCGGCGCGCAGCCACTGCAGCTGGGCGGTCAGGGCGCGGTCGCGCTGGCCGAGGCCGGCGGTGTCGATCAGCACCAGCTTGTAGTCGGCCAGCTTCTGCAGCAATTGGTTGAGGTCGGTGCCGCTATTGGCCTCGTGTACGGCGATGCCGAGCTGGCGGCCGAAGCCGTACAGCTGCTCGCGGGCGCCGATGCGCTGGGTATCGGTGGTGACCAAGGCCACGTCACGGGCGGCATGGGCTTCGGCGAAGCGCGAGGCCAGCTTGGCGATGGTGGTGGTCTTGCCGGCGCCGGTGGGGCCGACAAGGGCGATCACGCCGCCGGTTTCCATCGGATCGACGGGTGCGATCGGCAGCTTCTTGGAAATCAGCCCCAGCATCAGACCGCGGGCGCGGCTGGGGTCGATGTCGGCCGGGATCTGGGTGGCGACGTCGCGGGCCAGGCCAGCGTCGAAGCCGTATTCGTCCATCAGGTCCAGTGCATTGGCGCGCACCGCGCTGCCGCGCAGGCGCTCGTCGGTGAAGCGATTCATCTCGCGCTCGATCAGGTGGCGCATGCCGGCCACTTCCTGGCGCAGCTGGCTGAGCTGTTCGTCATCGCGGGCGATGACCACTGGACTGGTGGACATCACGCTGATCGGTGCGGTGACGACCGCTGCTGCGGCGGCGGTGTCGATGGCGACGACGACCGGGGCTTCAGCCGGCTGCTGTGCCGTGAATGCAGCGACCGGTGCAGCGATCGGCGCGACCTGCTCGATGGCAGGTGCCGCAGCGGCGATGGTGAGCATCGGCGCAGCAGGAATTGCGGGGATGGCCACGGCAACGGCCGGCTGCAGTGGGGCCAGCTCCGGTTCCGGCGGATCGATGACAAAGCGGGCACGCTCAACCGGTGCTGGCGGCGCGATTGTGACGGCGGCAATTGCGTCGGCAAAGCTGGCCTGCTGGGTTACCGCCGGTGCAGCAGCCAGCGGTGCGATGGCTGCGGCACTGCCGACGGGACGGAAAGCCGGCACTACCGGCAGTTCGTCGGCGCTGGCTGGCTGGGTCGCAAAAAAGGTCTGCGAGACCGGGGCGCGCGCGGCGACCGGCTCAACCTCGGCAGACCTGAGCAGGCCGGCGAAGCGGCTGCCCGGGGCCAGCTCGATGCTGTTGTCGATGGAGCGGCCGGTGGCGCCAACCGCCGAGCGCGCCAGTGCGGCGACGGCCGAGGTGGTGGCGGTGACCGGTTCCGGCTCCGGTGCCTTGCGGCGGGTCATCGCGGCCATGATGGCTTCGGCGGCACTGCGCGGCTTGGGCGGGGCCGGTGGGGCTGGACGGCTGGCTTCCAGCGCCTGCTTCACTGCGGTCTCGTCGTAGTGCGCTGCCGCCACAATCTCCACACCTTCCTCGATCCGACGGTTGGACAGGATCACGGCATCGGGGCCGTGTTCCTTGCGCACGAGGTTCATGGCGGTGCGCATGTCAGCGGCGACGAAACGTTTGATCTTCATGCTTTGGTACCGGGAGTGAGGCTGCGGCGAAGGAGTGGCGTTGGCGATGTCGAACATGGCGTGGCGGGCTCCTTCTTGCGGAATGGGTGCGGTGCAGCAGGTGTCTGGTTTCCGTCACCGGCATTGCTGCCGGTGTCGGCTTTCGGGCTGCCTCAGCTGATCGTGCCGACCAGCTTCAGGCGTTTGTCTTCCGGCACTTCGCTGTAGGCCAGGACCGACAGCGAGGGAACGCTGTGGCGGACCAGGCGCGCCAGCGCGGCGCGGACCGGGGCCGGTACCAGCACTACAGCCGGCTCGTTGCGGGCCTCCTGCTTGCCGACGCAATCGGCAAGGCTTTGATGGAGGCGTTCGGCGAGACCAGGTTCCAGCGCGGCGCCATTGCCTTGTGTTGACTCCTGCAAGACGCGTTCCAATTGCGGGTTGAGGGTGAACACCGGCAGCTCCGGCGAGGAGCCGGCGATTTCCTGCACGATGAAGCGGCCCAGCGCATTGCGTACCGCGGCAGTGAGCGTGGCGGCGTCCTGGGTGGTCGGTGCAGCTTCGACCAGCGCTTCGGCGATCTTGCGCAGCTGGCGGACCGGGATGCGTTCGACCAGCAGGTTCTGCAGCACCCGCGCCACGGTGGACAGCGGCAAGGCCTTGGGCGACAGGTCTTCGGCCAGCTTGGGCGCACTCTTGGCCAGAGTTGCCAGCAGCTGCTGCACTTCCTCGTGGCCGAGCAGTTCCGGGGCGTGTTCGCGAATCAGATGCGACAGGTGGGTGGCAACCACGGTGGCTGGGTCGACCACGGTGTAGCCCAGTGATTCGGCATGGGCGCGCTGATGCGGCTGAATCCAGGTGGCGTCCAGGCCGAACGCCGGGTCCTTGCCGGCAATGCCTTCCAGCTTGCCCATGGCGCTGCCGGGGTCCAAGGCCAGTTCGCGGTCCGGATGGATGTCGGCGGTGCTGACCGGCACCCCGTGGATCAGCAGACGGTAATGGGTTGCCGGCAGTTCCAGGTTGTCGCGGATGTGTACCGGCGGAATCAGGAAGCCCAGATCCTGGGTGAGCTTGCGGCGCACGCCCTTGATGCGCGTCATCAATTCGCCGCCCTGGGCCTTGTCGACCAGCGGGATCAGCCGGTAGCCCACTTCCAGCCCCAGCGGATCGACCGGGCGCAGTTCGTCCCAGGTCAGTTCGGCGGTGGGAGCCGGCTGCGGCTGGCCAAGCGCATTCAAGCCACCTTCGTTGGCGCTGGTGTCGTTGGTCGCGGTCTTGGTGGCAGCACTGGTCTCTCGCTTCCACAACTTCCAGGCGATGAAGCCGAGGATCGCGGCCAGACTGAGGAAGGCCAGATTCGGCATACCCGGTACCAGACCGACCAGGCCGATGATGCCGGCGGTAATGGCCAGCGCGCGGTACTGGCCAAACACCTGGCCCATCATCGCTTCGCTCATGTCCTGCGAGCGCGAGGCGCGGGTGACCAGCATGGCCACGGCGCTGGAGACCAGCAGGGCCGGCAGCTGTGCCACCAGACCGTCACCGATCGACAGCAGCGTGTAAGTGGCAGCGGCGTCGCCGAAGGCCATGTCATGCTGCAGCACGCCCACGGCCAGGCCGCCAAGCATGTTGATGAAGAGAATCAGGATGCCGGCGATGGCGTCGCCGCGGATGAACTTGCTGGCACCGTCCATTGCACCGTAGAAGTCGGCTTCCTCGCGGACTTCCTCGCGGCGCAGCTTGGCTTCCTCGCGCGTCAGCAAACCGGCGTTGAGGTCGGCGTCGATCGCCATCTGCTTGCCGGGCATGGCGTCAAGGATGAAGCGCGCGGTCACTTCCGACACACGCCCGGCACCCTTGGTGATGACCACGAAGTTGATGATGGTCAGGATCGCGAACACCACGATGCCGACCGCGTAGTTGCCACCGATGACGAACTCGCCAAACGCGGCGATCACCTTGCCGGCGGCTTCATGGCCGTCCTGGCCGTTGAGCAGGATGACGCGGGTGGAGGCCACGTTCAGTGCCAACCGCAGCATGGTGGTGACCAGCAGCACGATCGGGAAGATGGTGAAGTCCAGCGGCCGCTTGACGTACACCACGGCCAGCAGCACCAGCATCGAGATGGCGATGTTGAGGGTGAACAGGGCATCCAGCACCGGCGCGGCCAAAGGCACGACCACCATTGCCAGCAAGGCCAGCACGATCAGTGGCGCGCCCAGCCCATGGCGCAGCATGTCCAGTACGCGGCGGGCGGACAGGCCCGAGCTCTGGCTGCTCATCGGGTTGCTCCCTTGCCGAATTCATCAATTTCGATGGGGGCCATCTGCGGCATCGGACCGGTGCGCCATTGGCGCAGCTGGTAGACGTAGGACAGAACCAGGGCAACAGCCGAATACAGTCTCACGGGGATTTCCTTGCCGAGTTGGCTTTCCCGATACAAGGCCCGTGCCAAAGGCGGCGACGAGACGATGGCGACCTTGTTGCCGTCCGCCACCTGGCGGATGCGCAGGGCCAGCTCATCGACGCCGCGGGCGACCACGGTTGGGGCGTTCATGCGTCCGCTTTCGTACTTCAGGGCGACCGCGTAGTGGGTGGGGTTGACCAGCACCACGTCGGCGGTTGGCACCGCCTCCATCATCCGGCGCTGCGACAGCTGCATCTGCATCTGCCGGATGCGGCCCTTGACCTCAGGACTGCCCTCGCTTTCCTTCATCTCGCGGCGCAGCTCCTCGCGGGTCATCTTCAGCTTCCGCAGCCAGTTCCACTTCTGGTAGGGCGCGTCGATGGCGGCGAGCAGGGCCATGGCCCCGGCCGTGGCCAGCAGCAATTTCAGGGTGAAAGCCAGTCCGCGGCCGATGGCGGCTTCCAATGGCAGATGCAGCAGGCCGCGCAGGGCATCGGCGCCGTGCCAGATGCACAGGCCGGCGGCGGTGCCGACGAAGGCAACGCGCAGCATTGATTTGACCAGTTCGGCCAAGGCCTCGGGACCGATCAGGCGTTTGATGCCGGTCAGCGGGTTCATCCGCTTCAGATCCGGGGTCATTGCCTTGTTGGAGAAGCCCAGTCCGCCCATCATCACCGGCGCGATCATGCCGGCGGCCAGGCAAATCAGCAGCAAGGGGCTGAAGGCCAGCATCAGCTTGAGCAGCATCCAGCCGGCGTGGCCGAACAAGGCGTTCGGGGTATCCAGCAGGCCGACTTCAGGTGACAGCGCGGCCTTCATCCATTGACGGGCAGAGCTGCCCATGGAGCCGCCCATGGCGTACAACGCCAGCACCGCGGCGACGAACACCGCAGCGGTCGCCAGCTCGCGTGAGCGCGGGATATTGCCCTGCTCGCGGGCTTCGCGCAGGCGTTTTTCGGTGGGGAGTTCGGTTTTTTCCCCGGCCTGTTCGTTCTCGGACATTGCTCGGCATGGAAGAAGGGTTCTTCCAGAGCCGTGCAAAAATCATTCCAGAACGGGTTTTGGTAGTGGCGCCCCCAACACGGCCGGGGGGGTAAACGGGAGACAAACGATTTTGGGGGGGGGAGGGGGGGCGGGGGGGGGGGGATGAGGGCGGACGGCACAGCCCACGAGCGG
>NZ_JBRREB010000014.1:0-88318 GCF_056759995.1 Stenotrophomonas sp. STEN030
ACACCGCCACGGCCACCGCCGTGCCGCCGGGCACGATCACCCCGCCGACCACCACCACGCCGCCGGTGACCACACCGACGGTGCCCACGCCGGTCGCCAGCTTCACGCTGGACAAGGCAGCCAACCTCGCAGACAGCAATGGCAATACGGTGCTGGGTGATGCCGGTGACGTGATCACCTACAGCTTTGCTGTCAGCAACACTGGTACGGTGGACCTGATCAATGTGGTGATCAGTGACACCAAGCTGCCGGGCCTGGTATGCGCCATCGCCAGTCTGCCGGTGGGCGCCAGCAATGTCGCCTGCGCCCCGAGCAACAACACCTACATCATCACCGCTGCCGATGAAGCGGTGGGCAGTGTGGTCAACACCGCCACGGCTACCGCCGTGCCCCCGGGCAAGATCACCCCACCGACGGCGGTATCGCCGCCGGTGACCACACCGACGTTGACCTCGGCGGTCGCCAGCTTCACGCTGGACAAGAAAGCCAGCGTCGCGGACAGCAACGGTAATACGGTGCTGGGTGATGCCGGTGACCTGATCACCTACAGCTTTGCCGTCAGCAACACCGGCACAGTGGCTCTGACCAATGTGGTGGTGAGCGATCTGATGCTGCCGGGCCTGGTGTGCACCATCGCCAGCCTGCCGGTCGGTGCCAGCAATGTTGCCTGCGCTCCGAGCAACAACACCTACACCATTACGGCTGCGGATGAGGCCGCAGGCCGGGTAACCAACATCGCTGCAGCGACGGCGATCCCGCCGGGTAGCATGGTGCCCCCGGCAGTGAACTCGCCGCCGGTGGAAACTCCGACTGCAACCAAACCCGTGGCCAGCTTTACCGTAGCCAAGCGCGCTGCCGTGGCCGACAGCAACGGCAACACGGTGCTGGGTGATGCCGGTGACGTGATCACCTACACCTTTACGGCCAGCAATACCGGTACGGTGGACCTGAGCAATGTGGTGGTACGTGACGTGATGCTGCCGAGCCTGGCATGCACCATCGCCAGCCTCCCGGTCGGCGCAACCAATGTTGCGTGCGTCGCCGGCAACAACACCTATGTGATCACCGCTGCCGACGAAGCTGCCGGCAAGGTGATCAACGTCGCCACGGCCACCGCCGTGCCGCCGGGCACGATCACGCCGCCGACCACCACCACGCCGCCGGTGACCACGCCCACGCCGGCTACGCCAGTGGCCAGCTTCACGCTGGACAAGAAGGCAAGCGTTGCGGACAGCAACGGTAATACGGTGCTGGGTGATGCCGGTGATGTGATTACCTACACCTTTACTGCAAGCAACACCGGAACGGTGGCGCTGAGCAATGTGGTGGTGAGCGATGCGAAGCTGCCGGGCCTGGTGTGCACCATCGCCAGCCTGCCGGTAGGCGCCAGCAATGTCGCCTGCGCCCCGAGCAACAACACCTATACGATCACTGCTGCAGATGAGGCCGCAGGCAAGGTAGTGAACGTTGCCACTGCGACTGCGACGCCGCCTGGAACAATGACGCCTCCAACGGCGACCACCCCGCCGGTGACAACGCCGACGCCCAGTACTCCGCAGGCAGGATTCACCCTGGCCAAGAGCGCGACCGTGGCCGACAGCAATGGCAATACGGTGGTGGGCGATGAAGGTGATGTGATCACTTACACCTTTGCGGTCAGCAACACCGGAACGGTGGCGCTGAGCCAGGTGGTGGTGAGCGACGCGAAACTGCCGGGCCTGGTGTGCACCATCGCCAGCCTGCCGGTAGGCGCCAGCAATGTCGCCTGCGCCCCAAGCAACAACACCTACACCATCACTGCCGCAGACGTGATTGCGGGCAATGTGAGCAATGTCGCGGTTGCCAGCGCCGTGCCGCCGGGCACCATCACCCCGCCGACGACGGTATCGCCGCCGGTGACCACGCCGACGCTGGCTAAGCCGGTCGCCGCTTTCACGCTGGCCAAGCACGCCGTCGTGGCTGATACCAACGGCAATATCGTGCTGGGTGATGCCGGTGACGTGATCACCTACACCTTTGCGGCCAGCAACACCGGTACGGTGGATCTGACCAATGTGGTGGTGAGCGATGCAATGCTGCCGGGCCTGGTGTGCACCATCGCCAGCCTGCCGGTAGGTGCCAGCAATGTCGCCTGCGCTCCGAGCAACAACACCTACACCATCACGGCCGCAGATGAGGCTGCTGGCAAGGTGATCAACACGGCCACGGCTACCGCCGTGCCGCCGGGTACGATCACGCCGCCGACAACCATCACCCCGCCGGTGACCACGCCGACGCCGGCTACGCCGGTGGCAAGCTTCACGCTGGACAAGAAGGCAAATGTGGCCGACAGCAACGGCAATACTGTGCTGGGCGACGCCGGTGACGTGATCACCTATACCTTCATGGTCGGCAATACCGGTACGGTGCCGTTGACCAATGTCGTGGTTCGCGACGCGATGCTGCCGGGCCTGGTGTGCACCATCGCCAGCCTTCCGGTAGGTGCCAACAATGTGGCTTGCTCACCCAGCAACAACACCTATGTGATCACTGCTGCCGATGTGGCCGTGGGCAAGGTGACCAATGTCGCCACGGGCACCGCTGTGCCGCCGGGTACGATGACCCCGCCCACCGCCACGACTCCGCCGGTGGTTACGCCAACGCCGATGAGCCCGATCGCCAGTTTCACGCTTGCCAAGCACGCCAGCGTGGCTGATACCAATGGCAATACGGTGCTCGGCGATGTGGGTGACGTGATCACCTATACCTTCGACGTCAGCAATACCGGTACGGTGGAGTTGCAGAACGTGCGCCTGCGCGACAGCATGCTGCCCGACCTGGTGTGTACCATCGCCAGCTTGCCGGTGGGTGCCCGCAACGTGGCCTGCGTGCCGAGCAACAACACCTACGGCATCACTGCTGCGGATGTGGTTGCTGGCAAGGTAACCAACATCGCGTCTGCGTCCGCCATGCCGCCGGGTGGCATGACGCCGCCGACCGCGAGCTCGCCGCGGGTGGATACGCCCACGTTGCCAAGTCCGGAAGCCAGCTTCACGTTGGCCAAGCACGCCAGCGTGGCTGATACCAATGGCAATACGGTGCTCGGCGATGCGGGTGACGTGATCAGCTATACCTTCGACGTCAGCAACACCGGTTCGGTGCTGCTGAGCAACATCAAGGTGAGCGACAGCAAGCTGCCCGGCCTGGTATGCGTCATTGCCAGTCTGCCGGTGGGTGCTCGCAACGTAGCTTGTGTGCCGAGCAACAACACCTATGTCATCTCGGCTGCGGACGTAGCTGCCGGCAGGGTGATCAACTCGGCCATCGCTACGGCGGTTCCGCCGGGTGCGATCACGCCCCCGACGGCCGTCACTCCGCCGGTAGAAACGCCGACCCCGGTGAGCCCGGTTGCCAGCTTCACGCTGAGCAAGGCCGCTGCCGTGGCTGATACCAACGGCAACACGCTGTTGGGTGACGTGGGCGATGTGATCACCTACACCTTTGCCGTCAGCAACACCGGCACGGTTGCGCTGACCAATGTGGTTGTCAGCGACGCCAAGCTGCCTGCCCTGGTGTGCGTGGTGGCGAGCCTGCCGGTCGGTGCCAGCAATGTTGCGTGTGTACCGCGTAACAACACCTACGTGGTCACGGCTGCCGATGAGGCTTTGGGCAAGGTGATCAACGTGGCGACGGCTTCTGCCGTGCCGCCGGGCGCGATCGTTCCGCCGACGGCAGTATCGCCGCCGGTGGAGACGCCAACCCCGGTTGCACCGGTAACCGGCTTCGAGTTGATCAAACAGGCCAGCGTTGCCGACACCAATGGCGATGGCATCACTGGCGATGTCGGCGACCTGATCACCTATACGTTCCTTGTCAGCAACACCGGCACGGTGGCGTTGAGCAATGTCGTGGTCAGTGATGCCAAGTTGCCGAACCTGGTCTGTGTTGTGCCGCAGCTGCCTGTTGGCAGCGGCAACGTGGCGTGCGTGGCTACCAGCAACACCTATGTCATCACCGAGCAGGATGCCGCTGAACGACAGGTGGTCAACACCGCCACAGCTACTGCAACCCCGCCAGGCAGCATTGCGCCGCCGCAGGCCCAGGCAACGGTGACTACTCCGGTACTTGAAACACCGGCCGGTCAGCTGCGCCTGAGCAAGGTCGCGGGCAAGTCGTCGGTGAATATCGGTGACCTGGTGCGTTACACCATCCGTGCTGACAATACCGGCGAGGTGCCTGTGCGCGCAGCAACACTGGTGGATACGCTGCCGGTCGGGTTCAGCTACGTCGATGGCTCCTTGGTCGTCAATGATGGCGACAACAGCGGCAGCATCGCGGGTATCAGTCCGCTGCGTATCGTTGGCTTGGATATCGCAGCCGGCGGGCATGCCACCGTGAGCTACTTCCTGCGCGTTGGCGCAGGTACGGGCAAGGGTGTGCACACCAACCGCGTCGTGGCATTGGATGTAACGGGCAACACCATCTCCAACCAGGCCTCGGCCGATGTGGAGTTGGCGGGCGACCCACTTCTGGATGACAGCCTGATTCTGGGCACTGTGTTTGACGACCGGAATGCCGATGGCTGGCAGGCGTCGGCAACGGCGCAGGGCGTGCGCATCCAGGGCGGCTTTGCGGCCTCGGCTTATGTCGCCAACTCGACCACGATCGATCGAGGTGCAGGTCCGCAGCCGCTGGCCGATCACAGCTCGCCGATGTTGCACGGTGTCGACGTAGGCAGCATTGAGGGCCGTCAGTCCGAGGCAGACCCGGTGCAGCGCAACCAGGTTGTCATCCGCCAGCGTTTGACCGCTGCGGACTTCACCGATGACCTGGTGCTCACAACCCGCAATGGCACCACGCTGCGGATGCGTGCTGATGGCACCACCACGGTGGAGCGCAGCGGCGATGTGGCTCGTGGGATGAGTGGCGAGGTGCTTGAGGTCGAACGCCGCTATGGCCACGATGCCGAGGGAATGACGGTGGACTACGTCATCCGCAACAGCGGCATCGATGAGCGCGGCATCCCGGGTGTACGCGTGGCATCGGTGGAAGGTTTGCTGATGGAGACCGATTCCTGGGGTCGTTATCACCTTGAAGGGATGGATGGTGGTGCGTGGACACGCGGCCGCAACTTCATTCTGAAGGTGGATCCGGCGACCTTGCCGCAGGGTGCAGAGTTCACCACCGAGAACCCGCGTGTGCGTCGGATCACCCCAGGTGTGCCGGTACGGTTCGACTTTGGTGTGAAGATGCCGGCCGGCGCGATTGGCGGCGGACATCAGCAGACCACGGTCGAGTTGGGCGAAGTGTTGTTTGCGCCACAAAGTGCCGTGATACCGGATGAGCACCGCCCCGCGCTAGAGGCCATTGTTGACAGGGTCCGCAGCTACAACGGCGGTACCTTGACGATCACTGCGCAAGCAGAAGCGGAGGCGCTGGCGTTGGCACGTGGTTACGCAGTGCGTGACCACCTGCAGACCCAGCTCCCCCCGGATCTGCTGGAGCGCACGCAAGTGGATGTGCTGACCCAGGTGGGCGAGCCTCTGCTGCGTTTGGATCGGGCCGAAGTGTTGGGCAGCGTTCTGTTCGATACGGATCGGGCAACGATCAAGCCGCAGTACCGCGACGTGCTGTCAGCCATCGCTGTCTCGCTGCAAACGCGTGGTGGTGGGGTCGTGGCGATCGTTGGTCGCGCGGATGTGCGTGGCGGCAGTGCTTACAACGTGCAGCTCGGCCTGCGCCGCGCCAAGGCGGTGTACCAGCAGATTGCCGCTGAGTTGAGTCCGGACGTACGCAGCAAGGTACGTGTGGAAATTATTGACAACCCCGATGCCGATACCGGCATGGGCAAGCTCTGAGGACCGGCCATGAAGCTGACAATGAAACTTCTGGATCTGGCGATCATCAGCCTGCTCTCGATGACGGCCGCACCGTCGCTGGCACAGCCAGCGACGTCAGCGGACAAGGACGGTGATCGTGATCTGCCGGCGGATTGCAGTGGGGATACCTGCAGCAATGACAAGGGTCTGCTGTTCCGTGTGCATACCCGCGGTGCCGAGCATCCGTTGGGTGCGGACAACGCTACGCCACAACTGAGTGAGAATCGTCGTGTTGACGTGCTGGCTGCGCCGCAGGCGCCTGGCCGCGCCAAGGTCAGTGGGACATTCTCGGTGGACCTGCCCAATGGCGGCGTGGTGTGGGTGACCGAAGATCCGACGTTGGGGCAGGCACTGCTCAACGTGCAGGCGTCACAGACCGTGCCGTTCTCGGAAGGTCGCATCAATACGCCCGTGCAGTTCCAGGCCTACAGCAACTACGCTGCTTTCATGCAGCGTATGGAAGTGCTTGTGTATCGCGGCACCGACAGCGACCGTGTCTCCCCGTTGGCGACCATCCCCGTGGAAGTGGCCAATATGGGCACCGCCAGCTGGGATGGAAGCTTGCCGGCGGACTTGAACCTGCGCGCCGGTGACACCTTGGTCTACATCGCCCGCGCCTATGGCGCCAATGGTGAATTCGACGAGACCAACGCGCAGAGCATTCAGCTGCAGACGCCTGAAGACTATGCGCGCAACCTGCAGGCGACGCGTGAAAGCCAGGAGCGCAGGACTGGCGCCGCGACGTCGTTGGAGCAGGCGCAGACCACACAGCTGCGCGACGCCATCTACGGCAGCAATGCGCTGCGTTTGCAGAACATTCCCATCTACGGCTCGCGGGTGCGCATCCATGGCCGCGACATCCCGGCCAATGCCCAGCTGACGATCAACGGCGAAACGTTCCCCGTGGATATGGAGCGCAAGTTCGTTGCCGAGTTCCTGCAGCCCATTGGGCAGCACGCTTTTGCATTGGGCGTGGCCGCGCCCAATGCGGCGCCGATCCAGCGCACGCTGGACGTGAACGTGACCGGCTCGCACCGCTTCCTCGTTGCGATGGCCGATGTCACGCTGTCGCAGAACAGTGTCGGTAGCAGCGTCACCCCGGGCGCGGAGGATGGCAGCGACAAGGATGGCTTCATCAGTGATGGCCGTCTGGCGTTCTATCTGAAGCAGAAGTTCAAGGGCAAGTACCTGCTGACCGCGCAGGCAGATACCCGCGACCGCGAAATCAAGCATCTGTTCAACGGCTTCCTTGATGCTGACCCGCAGGACGTGTTCCGGCGCCTCGATCCGGACATGTACTACCCGACCTATGGCGATGATTCAAACACGGTGCGCGATGTCGACACCCAGGGCCGGTTGTATGTGCGTGCGGATTGGGATCAGAACCAGGCGCTGTGGGGTAACTTCTCGACCGGCTTCAACGGCACCGAGTACGGCCAATACAACCGTTCGTTGTATGGCGCAGCACTGAGCTGGCGTGCTCGGGGCGCGACGCAGCTGGGCGACGCCGCCAGCACGCTGAAACTGTTCGCTTCGCAGGCGCAGTCGGCGGCCGGTCACAGTGAATTCCTGGGCACCGGCGGCAGCCTGTACTACCTGCGGCAGACGGACATTCTGCCGGGTTCGGATTACGTCACCTTGGATGTGCGTGACCCGAAGACTGGCCGCACCTTGGCCAGCTCGCAGCTCCAGCGTGGCGCTGACTACGAGATCGACGAGCTGCAGGGGCGCATCATCCTCACCCGGCCGCTGGCGCAGATCACCCGCGAAAACCTGCCCTCGATCACCCGCGACACGCCGCTCGATGGCTATGAGCAGCTGCTGAAGGTGGACTACGAGTACATCCCAACCGGGTTCGATACGGACGACACCAGCATCGGCCTGCGTGGCAAGCATTGGTTCGGCAACCATGTCGCGGTAGGCGGCACCTATGTTGACGAGGCACGTGAAGGCGACGACTACACGCTGACCGGCGTGGATGTGACGGTACAGGTTGGGCGTGGCACCTACGTGAAGTTCGAACAGTCCCATAGTGAATCCGTGGCTGCTCCGATCTTCTATTCGGACAACGGTGGCTTCAGCTTCATCGAGAAGGGCCCATTGAGCAGCGCTCGCAGCGGTGACGCGCGTGCGGTCGAGGCACGTGCCAATTTCCAGGAGCTGGGCTGGACCAAGAACGATTGGAACGTGGGCGGTTGGTGGCGTGATGTGGAGCCGGGCTTCTCAATCACCCATTCCACCACCGCCGGTGCCGCCATCCGCGAGTACGGTGCCGAATTCCAGGGTTATCTGAGCCAGAACTTCAGCCTATATGGGCAGTACAGCCATGCTGACCGCGACGGTGCGGTGCTCGAGCAGCAGCAGTTGACAGCCGATTGGCGCCCGGATGACCGCAATCAATGGACTGCGGAGCTGCTGCGCAAAAGTGAGCAGCGTGGCTCGGAGACGGTGGAGCCGATGCTCGCCGCGCTGAGTTACACGCGCAAGCTGACCAGCCTGTTGGAGGTCTACGGCATCGCCCAGTACACGGTGGATGATGACCACGGTCGTTATGCAGACAATGATCTTTACACTGTTGGCAGCAAGTACCAGTTCGGCAACCGCTCCAGCGTGGGCGCTGCGTACAGTGATGGAAGCCGTGGTCATGCCACCGAGGTCAGTGCCGAATATTGGCTCGGCGACGACCACAGCATCTATGGCAACTACCGCTACAGCACTGACAGCACGGAAGCCGATCCGCTGTTCAACAACAAGCAGGCGGCGGGATGGACCGTAGGCCAGCGTTGGCGCCTGTCCAACCAGGTCAATGTCTACAACGAAAGCCAGTACCTGAAAGATCCTGGTTACGACGCTGCAGGACTGGCGCATACCTTCGGGATGGATTTCTATCCGGGCGAAGGCTGGCGGCTTGGTTTCACGCTGCAGGAAGGTGAGCTGGATACCAGCAATGGTGGCGTTACCCGCCATGCCTATAGCGTCAACGGCGGCCGTACCGATGAGCGTACCGACTGGTCGAGCAAGCTCGAGTATCGGCGTGACACCGGTGCCGAGGCACGCGAACAGTGGGTGACCACCAATCGTCTGTTCTACAAGGTCAACGAAGATTGGCGTCTGGCCTTGCGTGGCAACTATTCCGACACTTCCGACAGCCTGAATGCGCAGGACGGTGCCCGCTTGGCCGAGGTCAATGCCGGCTTTGCTTACCGCCCGCACGACAGCTCCCGCTGGGCCGCGTTTGGTAAGTACACCTACCTGTATGACCTGGCATCACCTGGACAGGTTGGTGGGGCCTCCGATGACCAACGCTCGCATGTATTGTCGATGGAAGGCATCTGGCAAATGTCTCCACGGTGGGAGATGGCCGGAAAGCTCGCCTCGCGTCGCGGCGACTACCGCATGGGACGTGGCGAAGGGGCCTGGCTGGACAGTCGTGCCGACTTCGCCGCCACGCAGCTGCGCTACCACTTGATCGCGAAGTGGGACGGACTGGCCGAGTACCGTGTGCTCGACGTCAAGCAGGGTGGTCGCAAGCAGGGCTGGTTGGTAGGTGTGGATCGCCAGGTCGGGCGCAACTTCAAGCTTGGCGTCGGCTATAACTTCACCAACTTCAGCGACGACTTGACCCACCTCAGGCTTGATAACAAGGGTTGGTTCATCAACATGACCGGCTATTACTAAGCAATACGCCGGTGATTGATCCGAGCGCCCCGGTCATGCCGGGGCGTTTTTTTGTGCCGCCGCCGAGCTGACACTGCAGGTCCATGCGTGAGCATGGAGGGAATGGCTACACTGGCCCGGCTAAGTCGCACGGGAACTACCCTTGGTCTCCAGCTGGATCCTGCTCCTGGTCTCACTCTGCTATGCCGCGCTGCTGTTCGGTGTGGCCTGGTGGGGTGATCGTCGCCCGCTGTATCCGGACCGCCCGTGGCTGCGGCCGGTGGTCTACAGCTTGGCATTGGCGGTCTATTGCTCGTCCTGGACCTTCTACGGTGCGGTCGGCTCGGCGGTGCGCTACGGCATCGGCTACCTGCCTATTTATCTTGGCCCGCTGCTGATGCTGATGTTCGGCTGGCGGATCATCGAGCGGCTGGCGTTGATCGCCCGCAGCGAGAACGTGGTCTCCATCGCTGACTTCATTTCCTCGCGCTTTGGCCGCTCGCGGCGCTTGGCGGCGCTGGTCGCATTGATCGCCCTGATCGGCGTGGTGCCGTACCTGGCGCTGCAGTACAAGGCTGTGGCGATGAGCCTGCAGGTGCTCACTGGCGACGCTGCCGGCAAGGGCTTCCTGACCGATCCGGCGCTGTACGTGGCGCTGCTGATGGCCTTGTTCGCCATTTTGTTCGGCACCCGACAGGTCGACGCCACCGAACACCACTACGGCATGATGCTGGCCATCGCCGTCGAATCACTGATCAAGCTGCTGGCCATGGTCGCCATTGGCGTGTTCGCCTACGTGTGGCTGACCGACCGCGGCGAGTCGGTGGTGCAGTCGGCGCGTACCTTGTTTGAAGGCATGCCGCCGGTGGGTTTCGTCTCGCAGACGCTGCTGAGCTTTCTTGCCCTGATCTGCCTGCCACGGCAGTTCCATGTGGCGGTGGTTGAATGCGGCAATGCCGCCGATGTGCGCAGCGCACGCTGGATGTTCGGCGGCTATCTGGTGCTGATCTCGCTGATGATCGTGCCGATCGCTACTGCCGGCGCGGCGATGTTCGGCACAGGCTTGGCCTCGGACGACACCTTGGTATTGGCCTTGCCGATGTTTGCGGGCAATACCACGCTGGCCTTGATCGCCTATATCGGCGGCTTCTCCGCGGCTACCGGCATGGTCATCGTGTCCTCGATCGCGCTGGCGACGATGATCAGCAACGATCTGGTGATGCCGCTGTTGCTGCGTCGCAGTGGCGACCACCGCGAGGCCGCCAATGTGGCTTCGCGCGTGCTGTGGATACGGCGCATGGCGATCGTGCTGCTGGCCTTGGTCGCGTATGGCTATTACCGCGGCAGCAACGACGACACCATGCTGGCCGCTTACGGCTTGATGGCCTTCGCGGCGGTGGCGCAGTTCGCGCCCGGTCTGCTCGGTGGCCTGTACTGGCGCGGTGCCAGCCGCCGCGGCGTGGAAACCGGCATGCTGGCCGGCTTTGTGGTCTGGGCCTACACCTTGCTGGTGCCGGCGCTGAGCCATGGTGGCTGGCTGGATGCGAGCCTGCTGACGGAAGGACCGTTCGGCATCGGCTGGCTGCGACCGCAGCAGTTGTTTGGCCTGACCGGTTGGGATCCGTTGACCCACGGCACCTTCTGGTCGCTGCTGATCAACACCGTGACCATGCTGCTGGTGTCGATGCGCTGGCGTCCTGACGTCGCTGAGCGTCTGCGTGCGGCACCGTTCCTGGATCCTTACGCCAAGCGTCCAGTGGTGGCCGGTGACTGGCCGGCGCACGTCAAGGTACGTGATCTGCTGGCCTTGGCCACCCGTGTCATCGGCGACAACCGCGCGCGACGCTCATTTGGCGAACAGGCGCAGTTGCTGGAGCGCGAGTTCCAGCCCGCCGCTGCCGCTGACCGCGTCTGGGTGCAGTTCACCGAACGCCTGCTCGCCGCATCCATCGGTGCGGCCTCCGCGCGTCTGCTGCTGACCAGCCTGCTGCGCGGCTCGGGTATGGACCTGGGCGAGGTTGTGGCGGTGCTGGACGAAGCGGGGCAGGAGCTGCGCTTCAATCGCGAGATTCTGTCCACCACATTGGAAAACATCAGCGCCGGGGTCAGTGTGGTCGATCCGGAAATGCGGCTGACTGCATGGAATCGTCGCTACCAGCAGATGTTCGGTTACCCCGACGGCATGCTTTACGTGGGCCGCCCGGTTGCCGATCTGATCCGCTACAACGCCGAGCGCGGAGAGCTGGGTTCGGGTGATACCGAAGTGCAGATCAATCGCCGCATCGGCTATATGCGCGCCGGTTCACCGCATGTGTTCGAACGTACCGGTGCCGATGGCAAGGTGATCGAGCTGCGTGGCCAGGCTTTGCCCGGTGGCGGCTATGTCACCAGCTACAACGACATCACCGACTTCAAGAATGCCGAGCAGGCACTGCTGGAAGCCAACGAGACACTGGAGCAGCGTGTAACCGAGCGTTCGCAGGCGGCTGAAGCTGCACAGCAATCAAAGACGCGCTTCCTGGCCGCGATCAGTCATGACGTGTTGCAGCCTTTGAATGCAGCGCGCCTGTTTGCATCCGCACTGCGCGACAGCCTGCATGAGACTGACGAGCAGCGGCATCTGGCCGAGCGTGTCGATGCTTCCCTGCGTGCTGCCGAAGAGTTGCTTGATGGCCTCCTGGACGTATCGCGATTGGATGCAGGTGGCCTACGCCCGACCATCAGCGAGTTCGATGCCAGCGTGCTGGTGCGCGAGCTTGCGGCACAGTACACGCCGGTAGCGGCAGGACGCGGTCTGCGCCTGCATGTGTTTGCACGTACCGCGTGGGTGCGCAGTGATCGCCGCCTGTTGCGCCGCGTGCTGCAGAACTTCATGGCCAATGCGTTGCGTTACACACGTAGCGGTCGCATCGTGTTGGCGCTGCGCGTGCGTGGTGACCAGGTTGAGTTGCAGGTGTGGGATACCGGCCCCGGCATCCCCGAGCACCATATGCAGCAGATCTTCAACGAGTTCCACCGCTACCAGCAGCCGTTCGACTGGGGCGAGCAGGGCCTGGGCCTGGGCTTGTCGATCTGCCAACGCATCTCGCGTCTGCTCGATCACGGCTTGAATGCGCGCAGCCAACCCGGCCACGGCAGCATGTTCTCGATCAGCTTGCCGCGGGTTGAAACACCGGCAGTGCCGGTGCCGTTGCCGCGTCAGCAGACCGCCTTCGGTGGTGATGATTCACTGGCGGGCATGCGTGTGCTGTGCGTGGACAACGATCAGGAAATCCTCGACGGCATGCGCGCCTTGCTGGGTCGCTGGAAGGTGGAAGTAATCGCTGCCAGCACGGTGGACATGGCCTTGGAGAAGCTGAGCGAGCAGCCTGATGTGATGCTGGTGGATTACCACCTGCATGACAGGCTCGATGGATTGGATACCCTGCTCGCGCTGCGCGAAGCCGCGGGTCGGCCCTTGCCTGGTGCCTTGCTGACTGCTGACGGCCGCGATGAGCTGAAGCGCATGGCCCGCGAACGCGGCTACCGCGTGCTGACCAAGCCGGTGAAACCGGCGTCGCTACGTGCCTTCCTGACCGCACTGAACGACCCGCGCAGGCGCTAGCTGCCAGCACTGTAGTGCCGAGCCATGCTCGGCAAGGGGCTTTACCGGCCAAGGTCAAAAGCTACCCTCACCCCAACCCCTCTCCCGTAAACGGGAGAGGGGCTATATCTGTAGTGCCGAGCCATGCTCGGCAGGGGCCTTACCGGTAATGCCCCAGCGGACCATGGGTCCGCTCTACAGATGGGGCGCCAGCTTCGCGGCTTACGCCGCTCCTACAACAGCGCTTGCCGCACTCAGATGCTCATACAAGATCGCGCAACCGATGATGATCAGGATCGCACCGCCGACGATCTCCGCACGCTTGCCAACCACCGCACCCAGGGCGCGGCCGAGCATGATGCCGATGGTCACCATGATCATCGTGCACAGGCCGATCACCAGCGCCACCACACCGATATGCACATCAAGGAAGGCCAGGCCGACGCCGATCGCCATCGCATCGATGCTGGTCGCAAAACCCGTTGCAGCCAAGGTCCAGAAACTTTTGTGCTGCTCGCCGGCTTCGTTGTCATCACCGTCGCCTTCGGTTTCATCATCAGGCTTCAAGCCAGCAATGATCATGTGCGCACCCAGCAGGCCAAGCAGACCGAACGCAATCCAATGATCGAAGGCCTGCACATACTGCGAAGCAGCGCGACCCAGCAGCCAGCCGATGATCGGGGTGATGGCTTCGATCACGCCGAAGATCAAGCCCGCACGTAGAGCGTCGAGCAGGCGAGGTTTGCGCATGGCAGCGCCCTTGCCGACCGCCGCAGCGAAGGCGTCGGTGGACATGGCGAAGCCAATCAGAAGAATGGAGATGGGGGACATCAGGATTACCGGGTCGGGCGGACACAAACGGCATGCGTCGCGCCCAACCGTAGTTGCGCACGCATGCCGCTGGTCTCGCCAACCGGGTCTGGCTGCCCACACCACGGCGCAACGGCCGAGTATGTTGATGTGGGCGCTTCCAATGCTGGAAGCAGGCTACTCCCCAAGGGAGCGCGGATTGTAGCAGCTGGACAGCACAGCCGTTTGTGGGTCGCTTGTAGGAGCGGCGTTAGCCGCGAAACCGGTGGATACCGGCTGCCGGAGACAACGCCATTCAGAAACCCAGCTGTTCGCGACTGTTCGGAATCGCCGCTATCTGATGGCTCGGTGGCTTCGCGGCTTACGCCGCTCCCACAAACAAAGGCCGGCTTTACCGCTACCGCTCAGTCTTCTTCCGGCGGCAGCACGATGGCGTCGTCGTCGATGGCCAGTTTGCCGGCCATCAGCACCGCCTGGGTGCGGTTGGTGACGCCGAGTTTGCGCAGGATGGCGGTGACGTGCGCCTTGATGGTGGCCTCGGAAACACCCAGGTCATAGGCGATCTGCTTGTTCAGCCGGCCGACGCCGAGCATCTGCAACACGCGGAACTGCTGCGGGGTCAGCTCGCGCAGGCGTTGGCCGACTTCGCGTTCTTCATTCGGGGTCGGCGGCACGTTGTGCGCCTCGGCCGGGGCCCAGCGCTCGCCATCGAGGATGGTGCCCAGCGCATGGCCGATGGTGTCCGAATCGGCGGATTTGGGAATGAAGCCGAATGCGCCATGGTCCAGGGCGCGCCGCATCACCGTGGCTTCCTCGCGTGCGGATACGACTACGATGGGCAGCTGCGGGTGCAGCGAACGCAGGTGCACCAGCGCGTTGAAGCCTTGCGCGCCGGGCATGTTGAGGTCCATCAGCACCAGGTCGGCATCGGGGTGTTGTTCGGCCAGTGCGTACAGTGCTTCGACGCTGTCGGCCTCCATCAGCTGCACGCCGGGTATGACACGTTGCACCGCACCCTTCAGGGCTTCGCGGAACAGCGGATGGTCATCGGCAATGAGGAGGGTAGGCATATGCGATCCAATGCTGAAGTAAGGGGCGTGACGCCCTTCCGGTGAAACAGGATACTGGTACAGATGCCGATCCACGCCCTCCACATGGACCAACAGCCGGGGCACCGTGGTGCCCCGGGCTTGTAACGCTTAGCGAACCTTGCGCTCTTCCACCAGCGATGCGACCACCGACGGATCAGCCAGCGTGGAGGTGTCACCGAGCTGGTCCGGGGCGTTCTCGGCGATCTTGCGCAGGATGCGGCGCATGATCTTGCCCGAGCGGGTCTTGGGCAGGCCCGGCGCCCACTGCAGGTGATCCGGTGCGGCGATCGGGCCGATTTCCTTGCGCACCCAGGTAATCAGTTCCTTGAGCAGCTCGTCGGTCTGCGCTTCGCCGGCAATCAGGGTGACGTAGGCATAGATGCCCTGGCCCTTGATCTCATGCGGGAAGCCGACCACGGCCGCTTCGGCCACCTTCGGGTGCGAGACCAGTGCGCTTTCCACCTCGGCCGTGCCGATGCGGTGACCGGATACGTTCATCACGTCATCGACGCGACCGGTGATCCAGTAATAGCCGTCTTCATCGCGACGGCAGCCGTCACCGGTGAAGTAGCTGCCCGGGTAGGTGCGGAAATAGGTGTCGATGAAACGCTGGTGGTCACCGTAGACGGTGCGCATCTGGCCCGGCCAGGAATCACGGATGATCAGGTTGCCTTCGGTGGCGCCTTCCAGCGGCTCGCCGTCGGCACTGACCAGCGCCGGCTGTACGCCGAAGAACGGCAGCGTTGCCGAGCCCGGCTTCAGGTCGGTTGCGCCCGGCAGCGGCGAAATCAGGATGCCGCCGGTTTCGGTCTGCCACCAGGTATCCACGATCGGGCAGCGGGCATCGCCGACCACGTCGTAATACCAGCGCCAGGCTTCCGGATTGATCGGCTCGCCAACACTGCCGAGCAGGCGCAGGCTCTTGCGCGAGGTGCGCTTGACCGGCTCCTCGCCGTCGCGCATCAGCGCACGGATGGCGGTCGGCGCGGTGTAGAAGATGGTGACCTGGTGCTTGTCGATCACTTCCCAGAAACGCGAAGTATTCGGGTAGTTCGGCACGCCTTCGAACATCACCGAGGTGGCGCCGTTGGCCAGCGGGCCGTAGACGATGTAGCTGTGGCCGGTGACCCAGCCGACGTCGGCGGTGCACCAGTAGATGTCGTCTTCGCGCAGGTCGAACACCGCTTCATGGGTGTAGGCCGCGTACAGCAGGTAACCGCCGGTGGTGTGCAGCACGCCCTTGGGCTTGCCGGTGGAGCCGGAGGTATAGAGGATGAACAGCGGATCTTCGGCGTTCATGCGCTCGGGTTCGCACTCGGCCGGCTGGGTGTCCACCACATCGTGGAACCAGCGGTCGCGCGGCGCCTGCATGTCGACCGCACCACCGGTGTGGCGCACGACCAGCACGGTTTCCACGGTATTGGTGCCGGGCAGCTTCAGTGCGGCATCGACATTGGCCTTCAGCGGCACCTTCTTGCCACCACGCAGGCCTTCGTCGGCGGTGATGATCAGCTTGCTGGCGCAGTCGCCAACGCGGTCGGCAATCGAGTTGGCGGCGAAGCCACCAAACACCACCGAATGGATGGCACCGACGCGGGCGCAGGCCAGCATCGCCACCGCAGCGTCGACGATCATCGGCAGGTAGATGGTGACGCGGTCGCCTTTCTTGATGCCGAGGTTGCGCAGCGCATTGCCCAGGCGGCAGACGCGCTGGTGCAGCTCGCGGTAGGTAACCTTCTGCGCCGGGCTGTCAGGGCCATCGGCCTCGAACAGGATGGCGGCTTTGTCGCCGCGCGTGGCCAGCTGCCGGTCGAGGCAGTTGACGCTGACATTGAGTTCGCCGTCTTCGAACCATTTGATGCGGAAATCGTCGAGCTGGTAGCTGACGTTCTTGATCTTGGTCGGCTTCTTGTACCAGTCCAGGCGTTCTGCAGCCTTGGCCCAGAACGCATCGGGGTTTTCGACCGATTCGCGGTACAGCTGTTGGTACGTGTTCTTGTCGATCCGTGCCTTCTCGGCGAACGCGGAATCAACGGGATATACATCAGTCATGGCAACCCTCACCTTTGCACTTGTAACCAATGAATGAGCCCTGTCGTGGGACAGGGCCGGGACACCCCAAGTGTGCCGCATCCACCCCACCTCGCGCTGCATCTTCTGTTAGACGATGGTCGAACAGACGCCTGCTTACGACTAATGGCGAATAGCGGCCCGACACCATCGCCGCGCACGCTGGCTGCGACCGTGCAACCGGCGCGGACCGTTCGCCAGCCTGGAGAGAGGCAGTCCCAATGAATCGAAACATGTTGAAAACGGCCCGCCGGCCACTCGCCGCTGCCCTGTTCGTTGCGCTGGTTGCGCCGGGCATGGCCTTCGCCGAGACCGCAAAAGAGAAGGCACTGGAGGCGCGCGTCGCTGATCTTGAGCGCCAGGTGCAGCTGCTGCTGTCCACCCAGCAGCAACAGCAGGGCGCCATCGCCCAGACCCAGAGCGAAGTAGTGCAGGTGCGCAGCGCACAGGCCGAGCGCGTCGCCGCGCCCGCGGTGCCGGCCGGCAAGCAGCCGATTCAGCTGACCAGCATCACCCCGGGCGCCGCGCCGGGCACCACCTTCAAAGTGGGTGGCTTCATCAAGGCCGATTTCCTCGCCACCCGTACCGGCGACGGCCAGCTGGCCGACGACGCTACCGGCCGCGCCTTGTATCTTCCGGGCCAGACCCCGGTGCATGGCGCCGGTGGTTCGGGCAAGGCTTCGGACGTGGATTACAACGCACACGCCAAGTTCTCGCGCTTCAACCTCGGCGTGGATCATGTGGCCGAGAACGGCGACAAGGCCGGTGCGATGGTCGAGATGGATTTCTTCGGCAACTCGCTGGGCAACCAGACCGCGACCAACACCTACGGCGTCACCCTGCGTCACGCCTACATGTACTGGAACAAGTGGTTGGCCGGCCAGACCTGGTCCAACTTCATGGACGCAGCCTCGATCCCGGAAGCAGCTGACTTCGTCGGCCCCACCGATGGCGTGATCTTCGTGCGCCAGGCGCAGATCCGTTACACCAATGGCGGCTTGAGTGTTGCCTTGGAAAACCCGGAAACCACCACGCTTACCGGCGCCTACAACCCGGTCACCGGCAAGTGGAACGTGCCGGCGGTTGCCAACTCCGACCGTGGTTCGATGCCCGACCTGACCGTGCGTTACGGTTGGAAGGGTGACTGGGGTACCTTCGGCGTGGCCGGTCTGGTGCGTCAGCTCAAGCTCGACAACCAGACCACCGGTGCCGATGCCAGCAAGGTCGGCGGTGGCGTCACCCTCGGCGGCAAGTGGCTGATGGGCGATGCCGATACCCTGCATTACCAGCTGACCGGCGGCGAAGGCATTTCCCGCTATATCGGCCTGGGCATCACCGCCGACGGCGGCTATGACGCCATCCGCGACGAGATCGACGCGACCGGTGTGATTGCCGGCTATGTCGGCTGGCGCCATGCCTTCACCCCGAAGCTGCGCACCAACCTGATCTACGCACGCAGCGATTACGACAACAACGCCTCCATCACCGGTGACCTGGTGACCAAGAGCGTGCAGTCGATCCGCGGCAACATCTTCTACACGCCGATGCCCAAGGTCGATGTCGGTGCCGAGTTGATGTACGGCGTGCGCGAGATCGAGAACGGCAAGAAGGGCGATATCAGCCGCGTGCAGTTCACCACCAAGTACAGCTTCTGACCCATCCGGTAGCGGCGCTGCAGTAGCGCCGCTACCGCGTCTGAAAAAGTAGTACGCCCCATCTCCCTACCCCCACGGGGAGCACTCATGTGACCGTCAAGGCATCTCCGCATGCCGTGGCGTTCGTATTCCCAACGCCTGGAGAATTCCGATGAATGCTTCCGTCGATCCCCGTGTAGAGCGGATCGCCTCCAACCCGAAATACCAACGGTTGCGCAGCACGCGCAACAAGCTGGGTTGGTTCCTGACCATCCTGATGCTGCTGGGCTACTACGGCTATATCGGCCTGATCGCCTTCGACAAGGCCTTCTTGGCCACGCCGATCGGCCCCGGCAAGATCACCACCGTCGGCATTCCGATCGCCTTGGGATTGATGGTGTTCACCATCGTCATCACCGGCTTCTACGTGCGCCGTGCCAACAAGGAATTCGACAAGTTGACCGATGAGATCGTGGAGGAAGCACAATGACCCACTCCTTCCTGCGAACCGGCGCCCTGCTCGGTCTGCTGATCGCCAGCGGCGCGGCCATGGCTGCCGGTGGCGACATCGGCCAGACCGTGCGCCAGCCGACCAACTGGACCGCGATCATCATGTTCGCGACCTTCGTGGTGTTCACGCTTGGCATCACCAAGTGGGCCGCTGGTCGCACCAAGTCCGCGTCCGATTTCTACACCGCCGGTGGCGGCATCACTGGTTTCCAGAACGGCCTGGCCATTGCCGGTGACTACATGTCGGCAGCCTCGTTTCTCGGCATCACCGCCGCGGTGATGACCAATGGTTACGACGGCCTGATCTATGCACTGGGCTTCCTGGTCGGTTGGCCGATCCTGACCTTCCTGATGGCAGAACGCCTGCGCAACCTCGGCCGCTTCACCTTTGCCGACGTCGCCGGCTACCGCTTCCAGGCCAAACCCATCCGCATGTTCGCGGCATCGGGCACGCTGGTGGTGGTGCTGTTCTACCTGATCGCACAGATGGTCGGCGCCGGTGCGTTGATCAAGCTGCTGTTCGGCCTGGACTACTGGATCGCAGTGGCGCTGGTCGGCGTGTTGATGATGGTCTACGTGCTGTTCGGCGGCATGACTGCAACCACCTGGGTGCAGATCATCAAGGCCTGCCTGTTGCTGTCCGGCGTGACCTTCATGGCCGTGATGGTGATGTGGCACTTCAACTTCAGTTTCGAGGCGCTGTTCAGCGAGGCGGTGCGGGTCAAGACCCAGATCGCGGCCAACGGCGGCAAGAGTGCGGAGGAAGCGGCCAGTACAGGCTTGGCGATAATGGGGCCTGGTGGCTTCGTCAAGGATCCGATCTCGGCAATCTCGTTCGGTATGGCACTGATGTTCGGTACCGCCGGCCTGCCGCACATCCTGATGCGCTTCTTCACCGTTCCCGATGCAAAGCAGGCACGCAAGTCGGTGCTGTGGGCAACCACCTGGATCGGCTACTTCTACATCCTGATCTTCATCATCGGCTTCGGTGCGATCGCACTGGTACTGACCAATCCGGAGTACGCGGATCCGGTCACCGGCACCATCCAGGGCGGCCCGAACATGGCAGCCGTACTGGTCGGCAAGGCCGTTGGCGGCAACCTGTTCATGGGCTTCATCTCGGCCGTGGCGTTCGCCACCATCCTGGCCGTGGTCGCTGGCCTGACGCTGTCCGGTGCATCGGCGGTGTCGCATGACCTGTATGCCACGGTGTTCAAGAAGGGCAACCCGGAGCCGGGCTCGGAGCTGCGTGTCTCGCGCGTCACCACCTTGGCGTTGGGCGTTATCGCAGTGCTGCTGGGTATCGTGTTCGAGAAGCAGAACGTGGCCTTCATGGTGTCGCTGGCCTTCGCCATCGCCGCTTCGGCCAACTTCCCGGTGCTGATCCTGTCGCTGCTGTGGAAGGACTGCACCACCCGCGGTGCGGTGATCGGTGGTTCGCTGGGTCTGGCTTCGTCGCTGATCCTGACCCTGCTGTCGCCGTCGGTATGGGTGGACACGCTGGGCAATGCGGCCGGCAGTGCGCCGTTCCCGTACACCAGCCCGGCGCTGTTCTCGATGACGATTGCCTTCGTCAGCATCTGGTTCTTCTCGATCACCGACAAGAGCAAGAACGCGCAGGCCGAACGTGCCGCCTACCCGGCACAGGAAGTGCGTGCCGAGACCGGCATTGGTGCGAGCAAGGCTTCGTCGCACTAAGCATTGGTAACGTTTGAAACAACGGCCAGCCTAGTGCTGGCCGTTGTCGTTTGAGCGGTTGGTATCGGGGTTTTCCCTGATGCGGGGCGGGAAGCTGGCTTCCTAAGATGCGGGTGAGGGTCCGCATTGTCAGGTCAGCAGTTCCACTTCCAGCCTTCTGCGAGGAACCGTATGCCGTGCCGTATCGCCAGAACCACGTTGTCCACGGGCATCGCCCTGATCATTGCTGGCAGCCTGCCCAGCGCCTTCGCCCAAGCGGTCGATGCCAAACCTGACCAAGCCACCGACAAGGTGGTGGATATCGGCAGCGTCAACGTCACCGCGTCCGGTTCGCGTATCGACCGGCCGGGCTTCAACGCGCCGACGCCGACGGTGAAGGTGACGCCGGAGGACCTGCAGCTCTCCACCCACACCAATATCGCCGCCGCGCTCAACGACCTGCCGCAGTTCCGTGGCACGGTGTCGCCGCAGACCCATACCACCGGCGTGGATGCGGCGCGGGCGCCGGTTGACCTGCGTGGGCTAGGCGTCAGCCGCACCCTGGTGCTGCTGGATGGGCGGCGCTTCTCCAGCGACAACGATCTGGCCAGCATCCCCTCGATCCTGATCAGCGGCGTGGATGTGGTTACCGGCGGCGCATCGGCCGCCTGGGGCTCGGGCGCGGTTGCTGGTGTGGTCAACGTGCAGCTGGACAGCCAGCTGGTCGGCACCAAGATCGATGTGCAGGGCGGCATGTCCTCGCGCTCGGACAACCAGAAGCAATACGTCTCGGCCGCCACCGGTTTCGAGATCGCGCAGGGCCGCGGCCACATCGTCATCGGTGGCGAGGCGCTGAACAACGACGGCATTCTTCCCAAGTCATCGCGTCCATGGCTGGGCCGCACCGCGCAGCTGTCCAATGGCGACGGCACCTTCACGATGAAAGACGATGTCGGTTACGGCAATGCCGCGATAGGCGGTTTGATCACCACCGGTGTTCTGGCCGGAATGGCCTTCAATCCGGATGGCAGCCTGCGTGCGTTCCCGGGCTATACCGGCGCGTCGCTGATCCAGGGTGGCGAAAGCCCGAGCAATGACGACATCAGCTCGCTGATGACGCCACAGCGCCGTTACAACGTGCTGGGGCGGCTTTCGTGGAACCTCACCGACAACACCAGCCTGACCATGGACGTGCGCCACTCGCGCAGCTGGAACCGCTTCCCGTGGTTCGGCGACCACAACCGTGGCACCGGGCTGAAGATCGGCGTCGACAACGCGTACCTGCCGACTGCCGTGCGCGATGCGCTGGTGGCGGCCGGGGAGACCAGCTTTGGCCTGGGCCGCTTCAACAGCGATTTTGCCTTTCCCGATATCGACTACGACCGCCGCACCACCCAGTTCACCGTGGCGCTGGATGGCGTGGTCGGCGACAACTGGCGCTGGAGTGGCTATTACAGCCACGGCGACAACCAGTCCGATCTGGCCGCGCCGGGTTTCCTGCTGACCAGCAACTACCGTGACGCGGTGGATGCGGTGATCGACCCGGTCAGCGGCAAGCCGGTATGCCGGGTGACCCTGAGCAATCCCAACTCCGGCTGCGTGCCAATCAACCTGATCGGGCATGGCGCACCCTCGGCGGAAGCGGCGGCCTACGTCACCGGCACGCCCAAGCGCATGACCAATACCAAGCTTGATGCGGCCGGGCTGGACCTGCGTGGCGAACCGTTCTCGCTGCCGGCCGGTGAAGTTTCGGTGGCGGTGGGGCTGGAGGCGCGCAAGGAACAGATCGATCAGAAAGTGGGCGCGCAGGACCTGACGAAGTCGTTCAGTACCTGGAGTTCCTCGCCGATGGCGGGCAGCTTCCAGGTGCGCGAGGCCTTCGCCGAAGTTGCAGCACCGCTGCTGCGCGACATGCCGGTGTTGCGTGACCTGCAGGTCAATGCTGCGGCGCGCTTCAGCGACTACAACAGCTCCGGTGCGATCTGGTCGTGGAAGTACGGCATGACCAATGAGTTCTTCGATGGCTTCCGTGGCCGCTTCACCCGTTCGCGCGATATCCGCTCGGCCAACCTGTCGGAGATGTACACCACCAGCACCACCGGCTGGTCGACCATCAGCGATCCACTTACCGGCACCTCGATCAGTGCGCTGGTGATTGGCGGCGGCAATCCGCTGCTGGACCCGGAGAAGGCCGACACTTTCACCGTCGGCTTCACCTGGGCACCGGCCAGCGTGCCGGGGCTGATCATGTCGGTGGATTACTTCGACATCGAGATCAAGGACGTGATCACCCAGGTCTCTGCTCAGGAAACCGTGCTGCGCTGTATCGCCGGCAACCAGGCCATGTGCGGGCGCATCCAGCGGGATGGCACGGGTGAGATCGAGCGGATCAACTCCAACTACGTCAACCTGGCCGAGTACCGCACCAACGGTGTCGATCTCGACCTGCTCTACAACCTGCCGGCGGCCAAATTGTTCCCGGCGATGTCGGGCAACTTCCACACCCGCGTGCTGGCGACCTGGACCGACAACCTCACCACCTACGACGGCAAGAACACCTTCGAGTACGTGACCTCACAGGGCCTGACCGGCGGCTCCGGTGTGCCACGCTGGCGTGCGAACGCGACCTTCGGCTGGCGCGGTGACCGCTACGGTGCGCAGGCGCGCGCACGCTACATTTCCAGTGGCGTCTACAACAACCAGCTGGTGCTGACCAACGGCAACATCCCGTCTTATGTGTACTGGGACCTGGGTGGCAAGGCGCGCTTCGCGCTGGCGGGCGACAACGAGGTCGAGGTCTACGCCGACATCAGCAACCTGTTCGACAAGAAGTCGCCCTTTGGTGCGGTCGGCTCGCCTTACTACGATGTGGTGGGCCGCTACTTCACGCTTGGCGCGCGCATGCGTTTCTAGGGATGATGACTGCCGCCCAGTGATGGGCGGCAGTGTTCCGTTCGCAGAGGACTCCATATGTACCAGCATCACCTCCGTCGCTTCCCGTCGCGTCCACGCCTGCGCGCGCTGTTCGTGGCGCCGCTGTTGGCCTGCATGCTGCTGCCGGCAACGGCCGCCACCAGACCTGCATCCAGCCAGGGCCTGCAGGTCGAGGCACAACGGCTTGCCGCACAGCTGCCTGGCCAGCTGGGTGCGGCCATCTTCCATCTGGAAAGCGGCCGCAGCGTCTATCTCGATGCCGATCGCGCCTTCTCGATGGCCAGCACGATGAAAGTGCCGGTGGCCGTGCACATCCTCAAGCTGGTCGACGAAGGCAAGCTGAGCCTGCAGCAACAGGTGACGCTGAGCGCGGACGATGTCTACCCGGAAATGGGCGGGCCAATGGACCTGCACCTGAGCGCTGGCTCGGCCATCACCGTGCGCGACCTGCTGCATATGATGATCACGGTCAGTGACAACAACGCCACCGACATCCTGATCCGTCTTGGCGGCGGTACCACGGCAGTGAACGCACGCATGCAGGCGTTGGGCATCAGTGGTATGCGCGTGGATCGCTACATCTGGGAACTGCTGGCCAACTATCGTGGCAATGACGCCTCGCAGGCCCAACCAATGGGCCCGGCGGCCTATGCCGAGCTGTCGCGCACTGAACGCAGCGAGGAGCTGCGGCGAGGCCACACCAATGCCTGGAATGAAGATCCGCGCGACACCAGCAGCGCCCGTGCAATGGCGACGTTGTTGCAGAAAGTCTGGCGCGGCCAAGTGCTGCAACCGGCCTCGACCAAGCTGCTGCAGGACATCATGCTCGATACCCGTACCGGTGCAGCACGTCTGCGTGGAATGCTGCCAAAGGAAACCCCGGTCGCGCACAAGACCGGCACGGTCGGTGATGTGATCAACGACGTCGGCGTGATTACATTGCCGGGTGGACGCGGCCACGCCATCGTCACTGTGTTCGTGCAGTCACGTGCCAGCAACGAGGAGCGTGATGCGGCGATCGCGCAGCTGGCGCGCGCTGCACACGATTACTTCCTGTTCGTGCCTTGAGGGATTTCGCCTGCTCAGCCGGTGACGCTGAGCAGGCGCACCAACTGCGCGCGGTGGCCAACGTCGAGCTTGCGGTAGATCGCGCTGATCTGGCTCTCGATGGTTTTACGCGAGCGCCGCAGGTGATTGGCGATCTCCTCATTGCGCATGCCATCGAGTACCAGTTCGGCGACACGGGTTTCGGTCGGCGAGAGCCTGGACCACATCGGCCGGGCGACCACGGGCGCTGCTGCCGCCGATTGCAATGGCGTCAGTCGCAGCAGATACATCGGGTAGAGGCCGTCTGCCTGCAGCCGATTCTGCAGACTGATGTGTAATTGCGTGCCTGGTAGCTGAAGGTCCTCGGTTGGCGCGCCTGCACCAGCTTGTTGAATTGCCCGGGATAGCCAGCCGCGCAGTGCTACTGCGATGGTATCGGGGAAGGCAACATGGCGGCTGCTGTGAGCCAGCAAGTCTGCACACAACTGCTGCGCCGCTGGTGACAGGCTGATCAGGTGCAGCTCATGGTCGAGGATGATGTCGGCCTGGCTTTGCCGATCCAGCAGTGCTTGATAGAGGCTGCGCCTTTCATGCCGCAGTGAACGTACACGCTGCAGGCCAGCTGCCATCAGTTGATGCAGCTCGCCAAGGAACTGCTGGTGGGCAGCGGTGATCTGCTCCTGACCGGCGTGCATGCGGATGCTCAGCACCGCGTCCAGGCCTTCCCCACGCCAGAACGCCATGTGGATGAACTCGTTCCAGCCGGGCGCGGGATTCTGCGCGCGTAGCCGCAGCCGGGCCTGCGCGTCGGTCGAGGCGATCTGCGACAGCGTGTACCAGTCGACGCGTGGATTGCGCTGTAGATACGGTGCGGCAACTTCGAGACTGCGCAACGGACGTGCGCTGCCGGCAGCGCTGGCGCCGAGAAAATGCAAGCTGCGCTGTGGTTGATAGGTGCCGGTGATGTCATACATCAAGGTGCACGAATGGCAGGGCAGGTATTGATTGATCAGGTCTACGCAGGCACGCCACAGGGAATGCAAGTCCAGCGCCTGCAGCAGACCGGTCTTGGCCTGCACAGGGCAGGCGTCGGGGTTCACTGCGATGTCGTGTTCGCGGCCCAGCATGGTGTGGCATGCCCTCGGTGTGGATCGCAGCGCCCATCTACGGCGCGGTGACCGGCTGAACGTGCATGATCTCTTCTAGCACCCACGGCGCGGAGCAGGCAAGCGCAGGGGTGGTTTCCGGATGACGCGTTTTGACCAACTACTCGCAAGGAGCACCGCTCCCCAACCCGCCCGGCCCGAAGGCACAGCCTTCGGTCGTTCATCAGGCCGCGCGCCAGTGGCGCGCAAGCAGGCCTTCTTCACCCCCTTGCCTACGGCAAAGGGAGGGGGCAGAAGCGGCGTGCAAGGGGGGCTTACAGGTCACGCTTTCTGCTCCCTCCCTTGCGCAACGCGCAGGGGAGGGTTGGGGAGGGGGAGAGCTCCACCGCCTTCGTTCCCGACTTTGCGCAGCACATCACGCCCACTTCGTAAACAAGCCTTCACTCCTCAACACACACAGGTTTACAGTGGCCGCTGATCTTGGGGAGGCACCATGGATCCACTGACCGATGGTTCAAATAATCCGCAGCAGCGGCTGACGCAGCTGCGCAGCGCATGGCAGCAGCACAAGCCAGACTACGCGCAGCGCCGCGACGATCTGCGCCGCCTGCGCGCCGCGTTCAAAGCACGCATTCCGGAGATGACCGAGGCGATCGCCGCTGACTTCGGGCATCGCTCCAAACACGAATCGGTGATCGCCGATGGTATGACGGTCACCGGCGAAATCGATCACCTGTTCTCGCACCTGCGCGGCTGGATGAAGCCGGAACGGATTGGTGTGGGCTGGCGCTTCTGGCCGGCGCGGGCGCAGGTGCGGCCGGTGCCGGTGGGCGTGGTCGGGGTGATCTCGCCATGGAACTACCCGGTCAATCTGGCGCTGGTGCCATTGGCGACTGCGATTGCCGCCGGCAACCACGTCATGCTCAAGCCTTCGGAGCACACCCCGAACAGTTCGGCCTTCCTGCAATCCTTGTTGGCCGAGGTATTTCCTGCGGATCGGGTGGCGGTGGTGCAGGGCGATGCCAGTGTGGCCTCGGCGTTCTCTGGCCTGCCGTTCGACCATCTGGTATTCACCGGTTCCACCGCGATTGGCCGCAAGGTGATGGCTGCTGCCGCGCAGCATCTGACACCGCTGACCCTGGAGCTGGGCGGCAAGTCACCGGCCTTGGTGGCAGCGGATTATCCGGTGGAAGGTGCAGCCGCTCGCTTGGCAACCGGCAAGTGGTTCAACGCCGGCCAGACCTGCATCGCACCGGATTACGTGTTGATCGATGAAGCGCGTATTGATGCGCTGGTTACCGCACTGCGCGCACAGGTGCGGTTGCGTTACGGCGACTTCAGCGATGCCGCTGATTACAGCCGCATCATCAACGAAGGCCAGTACCAGCGTCTGCAAGGTTATGTGGATGACGCGCGTGCGCGCGGTCTGCAGGTGTTGCCGTTGGCCGATATCGATGCCGAGCGTTCGCGGCGCGAGCGGCTGTTCCCGCCGACCTTGATTCTGCAGCCGGGCGATGACGCGACGGTGATGCAGGACGAGATCTTCGGGCCGATCCTGCCGATCCGCAGCTATCGCTCACTGGACGAGGCCATCGCCACCATCAACGGCCGTGACCGGCCCTTGGCCCTTTATCCCTTCAGCCATGACAAGGCGACGGTGGAGAAGATCGTTGGCCAGACCATTGCCGGTGGCGTCACCGTCAACGATACCTTGCTGCATTTCGCGATCAACGGCCTGCCGTTTGGTGGCGTTGGCGCAAGCGGTATGGGCGCCTACCACGGCAAGGCCGGCTTTGATGCGATGAGCAAGCGTCTGCCGGTGCTATGGCAGACCCGCCGGGCCGGCAGTGATCTGCTGCGGCCGCCGTACACGCGGGTCGCGCGTTTCATCGAGATGATTTCGCGCTGAGGTAGAAAAGCCGCAACCAGGCACAGGGGGCCGGCTGCGGTGACCCCGGCACGAGGGAGAGGGAGCCGGGTGTCGAAAAGCTTTTGAAGGCTGCAATAGAGCATGCGATCTGAAAGCCCCTCTCCCGCGTGCGGGAGAGGGGTTGGGGTGAGGGCGCTTTTAAAGCACGTAGAGCAAAAGCTTTTAAAAGCTTTAGAAGCTCCCCTCATCCGCCCCTTCGGGGCACCTTCTCCCGCAGGCGGGAGAAGGGAGGTATCAAGCACTACGTTTGTCGGCCAGCTTCGCTCAGCCGCCCAACTCGTCAGCAATCCGCTGACGCAAGGTCTGCAGATCCTTCGCAAACGCATCAATACCAGTAGCCAGCTTCTCCGTAGCCATCGGATCAGCCGCCATATCCGCATCAAACTTGGCTTCATCGATCGCAGCGGCATTCACTGCTTCAGCAGCACCAGCAACCAGCTTGCGCGGCAGCTCACCAAAAGCTGCATCCAGCTTCTCCAGCAGATCCGGCGAGATCGTCAGACGGTCACAACCGGCCAGCGCTTCAATCTGCGCGGTCGAACGGAACGAGGCACCCATGACAACGGTGTTGGAGCCGCGGCGCTTGAACTCGGCAAACACGCCGCGCACGAACACCACGCCCGGGTCTTCATCAATGCTGGCCGGGGTCTGGCCGTTGGCCACGTACCAGTCCAGGATGCGGCCGACGAACGGCGAGATCAGGAAGGAACCGGCTTCCGAGCAGGCCAGGGCCTGGGTCGGGTTGAAGATCAGGGTCAGGTTGCAGTCGATGCCTTCGGCCTGCAGCACGCGCGCAGCTTCCACACCGGCCCAGGTGGCGGCAATCTTGATCAGTACCTTGCTGCGCGGCACGCCGGCCGCTTCGTACATGGCGATGAATTCGCGCGCCTTGGCAATCGTGGCGGCGGTGTTGTGCGCCTGGTCGGCATCCACTTCGGTAGAGACACGGCCCGGCACCAGCTCGGCCAGCATCGTGCCGACGCCAACGGTCAGGCGATCGACCACGGTATTGGCGATGGCCTGTTTGTCACCGGATTGGGCGCGGCCCCATTGCAGCTCGCGCTCGATCAGGCCTGCGTAGACCGGCAGGTCGAGGGCTTTTTTCACCAGCGTCGGGTTGGTGGTGCAGTCGACCGGGCGCAGGCGCTTGATGGCGTCGTAATCGCCGGTATCGGCGACGACGACGGACAGTTCGCGCAGCTGCGCGAGCTTGGATGCAGTGCTCATGATGTGCTCCGGATCAGGCGGTGGTATCGCCAGCATCGGCGGCGGCGATGACAGCGGCGGTGTCCTGGTCGAAGGTCGGCGCGGCGAACGGCTGCGGACCGGGCGTGCGACCAAATACGATGGGACGGGTGATACCGCGGTAGCTGCCCAGCAAGGGGTGCTGCAGCGTGGTGATCATTTCTTCGGCCAGCACCTGCGGGTGTTCGAACATGTCTTCGACCTTGCGCGCGGCGGCGCACGGCACTTCTTCGCCGAACAGCGCTTCCCACTCCAGCGCGCTACGTGCAGCCAGCGCTGCATGCAGCTTGGCCAGCAGTTCGTCGGAGTGTTCGGCACGCTTGCGCACGGTGTCGTAACGCGGCTCGCTGCCCATTGCCGGTAGACCGATCTTGTCGCACAGCGCCTGCCAGAAGCGCGGCGTATTGGCGGAGATATACAGATGGCCCTGCGCGGTCGGGTGGATGCCGGTGACACCGCCCGAGCGCATGTCGCGGCCCACGCCTTCCGGTTCGCCTTCGGCCCAGATCATCCGTGCCGACTGCATGGTCAGCGCACTGCGCAGCAGCGACACGCCCACGTACTGGCCTTCGCCACTGCGCTCGCGCTCGAACAGCGCCGAGGACACACCGGCAGCCACCAGCGCAGCGGCGTAATAGTCGACCACCGAGCCGTACAGGATTTCCGGCGCGCCACCGGGCTTGCCCTGCATCGCGCACATGCCGGTCATGGTCTGCAGCACCTGGTCGTAGCCAGCCTTGTCCTTGAGCGGACCGTCCTCGCCGTAACCGGTAACCGCGCAGTACACCAGGCGTGGGTTGATCTTGTTCAGGCTTTCAAAATCGATGCCGAGCCGTGCCGGCACGCTGGGGCGGAAGTTGTGCACCAGTACGTCGGCCTCGCGCACCAGGCGCATCAGCACCGCACGCTGGTCGGTTTCCTTCAGGTCCAGCACCACACCGCGCTTGGAGCGGTTCACGCCGAGGAAGGCGCGGCTCTCGGCTTCCAGCGTGGACGGGTATTTGCGCAGGTTGTCGCCAACCGGCGGTTCCACTTTGATAACTTCCGCGCCCTGGTCGGCCAACAGGGTGCAACCGTAAGGCCCGGCGATATAGGCGCTCAGGTCCAGCACACGCACGCCGCTGAGCGGGCCACGGGCACCATCGCGCTGGGCGATGTCGAACGGAGATGGGTTGTTGCTTGCTGACATTGGCTGCACTCGAATCCTTGATTGCAGTTTCCTCCCGGTGGATGGGAAGAAACATATCGTGCGGGTATTTTCAGCGAGGACAAAAAGCAGGTATCGCGGTGTCATCGCCTTCAAAACCACCGCTGCCTTCACAGTTTCTGGTGACAGGCAGCGGTGACAGGCTTATTGCGGGGCCAGCGACAGCCAGCTCAGGCGCCAGACGTCGTGTTCGCGGCCGCCGCAGCGGTAGTAAGGCTCGAACACCAACGGCGCGCGGCATTCCAGCTGCATCGTCACCGTCGCGCCTTCACCCTCGTCCTGGCCTACCTGCAGCCAGCGCGAAGGATCACCTTCGGGCAGCTTCACCGTTTCATCGGTCTTGAAGCCATCGATCAGCGTGGTCGCATAGACCAGCGGGCCGTAGCTCAAGCCGACGTATTCCCAGCGCAGCACTTCCTGCGCCACCGGTGAACCGTCCGGTGCACGCGATTCCTGCACGTTGATGTTGGCGGCGCGGTGCAGCTGCGGCTGCATCGGCAGCTGTACCGTGACCAGGTCATCGGCCTGCCACTGGCGCTGCAGCTGCACGTAACCGTCCGCAGCGACCTGCACCGGCACGTTGACGCCGTTGACCTGGATGCGTGCGTCTTCGGCCCAGGCCGGGATGCGCAGGCCGATGCCGAAGCTGGCGCTGTGCTCGGGCATCACCCGCAGGCTGATGTCGCCATTGAACGGATAGCGGGTCTGCTGCTGCAGCAGCACCTTGCCGGCGTCTGCATGCTGGAGCGTGGCTTCGCCGGCACCGTACAGGTTCACCCGCAGCCCGCCGTCGGCAGCGACGCCATAGGCAATCTGCGGCAGCTCTTCCACCGCCATCGCGCCGGACGACTTGCAGCAGCGCCAGTACGTCGTATGCACGCGCTTGCCGTTGGGGAAGGTGTAGTAGCACCAGTCCTCGCCGTTCGGCGCCATCGCTGCCAGCAGGTCGTTGTAGGCGGTGCGTTCCAGCTCGTCGGCGTAGCGGGCGTGGCCGCTGATGGCCAGCAGCTCGCGGTTGAGCTGCATCCACGCCAGCACCGAGCAGGTTTCCACATAGGCCTGCGGGAAGAACGTGCGCGGTGCGTTGAACACTTCGCGCGAGCGATGGGCCACGCCACCCCACGGGCCGCCGCCCAGGGTCAGGTGCTGCTCGCGGATGTTGTTCCACAGGTTGTCGATGGCCAGCTTGTAATCGGCCTTGCCGGTGGCCTTGTACAGCTTGGCCAGACCAACAAGGTTCCACGACAGCTGGTAAGCCTTGCCGGTGGCGATGAAGGCGGCATCTTCGTTGGCGATGCCCTTGTCGAGCAAAGCCAGACGCGGATTGGCGTTGGCCTGCTGCAGGATCTTCTCGGCCAGCGCCAGATAGCGCGGCTCACCGGTGACCAGGTACAGGTCGGCGGCCGGGTCCAGCAGCACCGTCGCCGACATGCCGTGGTGGTTGCCCAGCGTGGTGATGTCGATACCCGATTCCAGCGCCTGCCAGCACAGGTCGGCGATGCGCCGTGCGGTCTGCAGGTAGCTGTCATCGCCCAGCGCACGCCAGGTTTCGAGGAAGCCGAGGATCAGGTAGCTGTGGGTCCAGATGTCCCAGGTGCGCAGCGCCGGTTCGCCGTTCCAGCTCTCGGGCTTTGGCGGCTGCGGCACGGTGAAGCGGCGGTCGGCGGCATAGTTGCCGAGATAGCCGTCCTCGTCCTGCTGGCTGATCAACCAATCGGCGACGCGGCGCAGGTTGGCTTCCAGCTCAGGCTGGCTGCCCTGTGCGACCGCGCGCGCGGTCGCCGACAGCCACTTGCCGGCGTGTTCGCCGTACCAGTCGCCTTCCTGGTTCTGCTGCTTGTGCGCCTGGCCGAAGATGCTGATCGACGGGCTGGCTTCATCGACGATGAAGTGGCTGAGGCGGCCGCTGCGGTTGGCCGCCAGCATCTGCCCGAACACACCGTCGAGCTTTACCGCTGCCGGTGTGATCAGTTGCTGGCCGATGGTGATGGCCGCAGTCATGCTGCGTCCACCACGCAACGGAAGCCGAGCATGCCGCTGCGGTCCTTGGCCGGTGCCATCAGCAGGTACTTGCCGTGCTGGTCCAGGCGATAGGCCTGCGGGAAGTACCAGTGCGAGGTCTGCGGCTGGTAGCTGGAGCCGCCGCGCAGGATCGCCGCACGGGTGTGCTCGTCGACGAACTCATCGGTCCACTGCCACACGTTGCCGACCAGATCCTCGACGCCGAACGGGCTGGCACCCTGCGGATGCGCATCGACATCGGCCGGGGCCAGCAGGCGGCGGCCACGGTTGACCTGCGGCACACGGCTCTGGTCCCAGTCATTGCCCCACGGATAGGTTCGGCCATCGTTGCCCTGCGCGGCGTACTGCCACTCCCATTCGTGCGGCAGGCGCTTGCCGGCCCACGCGGCGTAGGCGCGTGCGTCTTCCAGCGACACCCAGATCACCGGCTTGTTGTCCCAGCCGGCGCGCGGTGCACCGTCCACCCAATGGGCGAGGAAGTTGATGACATCGGCCGGGCGGTACGCGGTGGCGTCGATGAAGGCCTTGAACTGCGCATTGGTGACCGGATGCCGATCGATATGGAACGCGTCCATCTGCAACAGCTTGCGGTGGTGGCGACGCGGGCAGTCTTCCCACGGGAACTGCACGTCCTGGCCGGCCCAGTTGAAGCCTTCGATCTCGATGCCGCCGACTGCGAACACGAACTCGCCGGCCGGAATGGTGACCATGCCGGTCGGCGCGGCAGCCTGCGCTGCGGTGGCGGGGATCTCGCGCAGCTGCTGCGGGATCGCCTTCCATGCGCCGGAGAAACTGTTGAGTGGCTGTTCGGCGCGCTTGGCGGCTTTGGCAAGGAATGTGTCCAGGCCTTCGACCGTAACGCCCGACTGCACGCTCAGCACCGCGCCAAAGCCGCGCGCTTCCATCGGCAGTTCGATGATGGCCACGCCATCACGCACGGCCGGCGACAGTTCAACGCCGTGCCAGACATCGTAGTAACGGGTGCCGTCCACATGCGGCAGGCCGATCTGCTCACCGTTGACCGCGTATTCGTTGCGGTTGATCAAGGTGTGCAGGCTCAGGCCGTCGACCGGGAACTTGCTGGCGAAGATGCCGCCCTGGTAGCAGACCTGGTACGGCTCCCAATCCATCGCCACGATCAGCGCCGGGAACTGGCGGTAGATCGACGCCATGCGGCGCAGGGTTTCACCATCGCGGGCGGTGAACTGGTTCCAGATGCCCCAGATGTTTTCCCAGGCGTTGTAGCCGATGCCGTTGAAGAAGCAGTACTGCAGGTCGTGGTTGCGGTTGCGCCCCCAGCGGTTCTCGTAATTGACCATGTGGCGTGGCTCCAGCCACTTCCACTTGGATACCGGCGGCACCGGACCATCGGGTGCCTTCTTGCCCCAGCTCTGCACGTTCCAGATCAGCTGCTCTTCCGAGCTGATGGTGGATTCGGGCTGCACCACCACCGGGTTGCCGTTGGCATCGCAGGCATCGAAGAAAGCGCGCGGCACGCCGTTGAAGGTGTCGCCGTTGATGCCGTCGGCGCCGGTGGCCTTGATGATCTCAGCCAAGCCATCCCAATGCGTCACGCCCGGATCGCGGGTGCCGTGATCCCACGGCTTGGCCGGCAGGAACACGCGCACGCCACGCTTCTGGAATGCCTTCACCGCAGCGGTCAAACCTTCGAGTCCACCCGGCAGCGTGTGCGCCAGATCGAACTGGTTGCGGTCGTCGATGCCGATGTTCGGGTAGATGTACCAGATCAATACCGAGTCCAAGCCGCCGAAGCGTTCGATCAGATCGTCCAGGTACTTGTCGACGGTGTACTGCGCGGTTTCCACGTCGAAGAAATAACGGTCCTCGACCATCATCTGCGCATGCACGAAATTGCGCTGCGCCCACTGCAGTTCCGGGCGACGGTAGTTCACGTCGGTGTAGCCGATGCGCACCAGATGTTCCTGGCGCCAGTCCTTCAGCTCGGTCAACCAGTCGGCGGCGCTGGCATTGGCATCGATCATCCAGCTACCGATGTCGGCGAACGGCCACGCCGGTGCCTTGCCCGGGGTGGGCAGATAGCGGCCGGTGGTGACGTGCGAGAACTTGTACTCGGTGTGGATCACCTCACGCCCATGATCGGGGGAATCGTTGTCGTAATCGGGGGCGGGGTAGGGGGAGGTCATGGCAGTCATCCAACAAAAACGGGGGGAGGCGTAACGGTTACAGCGCGCACCATGCCGCAAGCGCGGCATGGGCGTCGGTGCCGGGCAGGCGGCTGGCGTCGGCCAGCAAAGCCTGTACTTCGGCATGTTCGGGAATACTGGATTGTGCACCCAGACGAGTGCAGGTCAGTGCTGAAGCAGCGCTGGCGGCGAGCAGGGCCTGCTGCAGCGGCGCATTGCGGGCGAGCAGGGCAATCAAGGTGCCGCAGAAGGTGTCGCCGGCGGCGGTGGTATCTACCGGCGAGATCGAGAACGCTGGTTGCAACAGGATCTCGCCGTCGATGCGGGCCAGGCAGCCGCGCGCGCCGAGGGTGACGATCACGCAGGGCACGTCGATTCGTGCCAGCCCGCTGGCGAGGTCCGGTGGGTTGCCGGCAACCACATCGAGCTCGCCTTCGTTGACGATCAACATGTCCAGCTGTGCGAGCAGTTCCGCCGGCAACGCCTGCGCAGGCGCGGCGTTCAAGGCGACTTTCACCCCGGCGACACGGGCTGCGGTTGCGTAGGCCTGCACCGAGGCCAGCGGCGACTCCAGCTGCAGCAACAGCCATTGCACGCCGTTCAGCGACGGCAGGTGTTCGGGCAGCAGTGCCATGTTGGCGCCGGGGGCGACGGTGATTGCGTTCTCGGCATCATCGGACAGGCAGATGAAGGCGGTGCCGGTCGGCAGCTGCGCGTCACGCACGGTGTGCAGCTGCACGCCGGAATCGTTCAACGAGGCTTCGATCGGTTTGGCGAAATCATCCGCACCCAGGGCAAGCAGCATCTGCGTGGCAGCGCCGCCGGCACGCGCGCAGGCCACGGCCTGGTTTGCTCCCTTGCCGCCGGGGAAGGTGCGGAATTCGCGGCCGAGCACGGTTTCGCCCGGTGCCGGCACATGCGCCGCACGCACCACGAAATCGAGATTGGCCGAGCCGGCGACAAGAACGGTGGAACTCATGGAATGGCCTGGTAAACGAGGTTGTAGAAACGGGTGGACGGTGAAGCGAGGGCGTTGTCACCGCTGGGCAGGTATTGCATCAGCAGGATCGCCACCAGCTTCTCCTTGCGGTCGATGGTGAAGTAGGTGGACGCCGCGCCGGACCAGCCAAACTGGCCGACGCTGCCGAGCTTGCCGCGATAGGCGGGATTGGTGATGACGTAGCCACCCAGACCGAAGCCTTCGCCGGCGCCATAGCTGGTGATGGCTGGCTCGAAACCGCCGAGCTGGTCACTCATCATCAGATCGACGGTCTTGCGCGCGAGCAGCTGCTGCTTCCCGCTGCGGCCATCATCGAGCAGCATGTGGGCGAATTTCAGGTAGTCGGCGGCGGTGGAGTACAAGCCGCCGGCACCGCTGTCATAGCCCTTCAGGCGCACGCCCGGGTTGCGCGCGCTGAGCGTATCGGCCACACGCAGACTGCCATCGTCGTTGCTGGTTGGCAGCTCGACCACGCGACCGCGCTGCGCTGCCGGAACTTCAAAGCCGGTGTCATGCATCGCCAGCGGGCTGAAGATGCGTTGCTGCAGGAACTGCGCGAACGGTTGCCCGCTGACCACTTCGACCACGCGAGCCAGCAGATCGGTATTGCTGCCCTCGTAATGGAAGTGGGTGCCGGGCGCATCGGCCAACGGCAGCGTGGACAGGCGGCGTGCAACGTCCTGCAGCGAGGTCGCGCTGTCGACATCGGCAGCGGTCAGCAGTTTGGTTGCTACCCGGTGTGTATCCGATGCCGCTGCGAAGCCGCTGGTATGGGTGAGCAGATGACGCAGGGTGATCGCCCGCGAGGTGGCCTCGGTCTGCGGGCTCTGTACGTCGCCACCGACTACGACTTGGCGATTGGCGAACTCGGGCAGATAACGCGACAGCGGATCGTCCAATGACAGCTTGCCTTCCTCCAGCAGCATCAGCACGGCGACCGACGTCACCGGCTTGGTCATCGAATAGATGCGGAAGATGCTGTCGGCTTGCATCGGCCGAGTGCCAGCGCTGTCGGCCTGACCGTAGTGGTTCTGGAACGCGATCCTGCCATCGTGCTCGACCAGCGCCACCGCGCCCGGGAACTGGCCCGGCGCGGTGCTTGCCTGCAGAAAGCTGTCCAGTCGCTGCCAGCGCTCATCAGCGTGCAGCAGCGATGCGGACAGGCATAGCAGGAGTGCGGCGCCACTGCGCAGCAAGCGGCTGCTGCGCGGTGTTGCGGTGGATTGATGCATGGCGGGCACTCCTGCGTTCATCAGCGGAACGTATACGAATAGCTCAGCGACACCACGCGGCCGCGACCGGCCCAGTAGTTCTGCCAGCCATCGCCCTGCGAGCCGCTGAGGATGTAGTACTTGTTGAACAGGTTGTCCACGCCCAGCGAGAACGTGCCGAAGCGCCCGGAATCATAATTCACGCCTAGATCCCACAGCGTGTAGCCGTTGATCTTTTCGTCGTAGTCGTATTCTTCGCCGTCATACGGGCGCACCGCCGAGCTGGTCAGGTGACGGTCGCGCAGCATGCTGACGCCCAGGGTGGCATCCAGATTCGGCAGCGCCTTCCACACCAGCGCCATGTTGATCTTGTCGGGCGTCGCATCGAAGATGCCCATCGGCTTCTTCAGCGGGCCGGCGTCGTAGCGACCCTGCGGGTCCGGGCCCCAGAACGAGGTCCAGCCGCGCAGGTGGGTATACAGGCCGGTGATCTTGAAGGTGTCGGTGAAGCGGAATTCACCGCTCAGCTCGATGCCTTTGATGTCGGTCGGGGCGCGGGTCATGATGAAGTCGCTGGTCAGCGGGTCCACTTCCAGCGAGGCACCGAAGTCCGAGGTGGAGTGGTACCAGCTGCCGCTCAACGCACCGCGCGAGCCGCGCCAGTTGAAGCCGATGTCGATGTTGTCGACGATGATCGCCTGCAGGTCGAGGATGCCGGCTACCGATTGCCCGGTGTAGTTCACGTTGCGCAGCGGGATGCCGATATCCGGCAGGGTGAAGCCCTTGCTGTAGGCGGTGAACAACGAGAATTCATCGGTGACGCGCCAGATTGCGCCCAGGTTGGGCAGGTTGGCGGTGTAGTCCAGGGTGCCGCCTTCGACGAACACGCTGTTGCGGTAGGCCACGGTGGTGTAGCTGTCGATGTCGAGCTTGCCGTTCTCGCGGCGGAAGCCGCCGCTGACCGTTACCGGGCCGATATCCCAGGACAGCTGCGCGTACGGCGCCACGCTGCGGTAGTCCATCGGCGGCACCCAGACGCGGTCGGTCATTACCAGCCGCTGTTGCGCAACGTCCTGCACGAAGTCCACGCCGGTATGCAGTTCCAGTCCGTCAACGGCGAAGATGCTGGGGCGCGTCCACGAGGTGCGCAGGCCTTTCTTCTTCGACTGGATTTCGGACTGGTCGAAGATACGATCGGCATCGTCCGCCGGTGCCGGCTTCACCAACTGACGGTCGGCGCCGTTCTCCGGCAGGAAGCGCATGCCCTGCTTGGCCTGGAAGCCGACCACGTCCAGTGTGCCGCCGTAGAAGTCGCTGTGCGTGTACTGCAGGCTGTACTGGATGAACTTGTTGAGCGCGTCGCGCTGGCCGTCGATGTGGCCCTTGATCGAGGTGTTGGGCACTGGCGTGTCGCAGGGCGGCCAGTCATTCGGGCCTTTGCAGCCGACCAGCTGGATGTAGTCGCCGTTGCCGTCGATGTTGAAGTTGCTATAGGTGGCCTGCAGGCGCTGTTCGCCGGCCTCGCCGAAGTTGTAGCCGCCCTTCATGTACAGGTTGCGCGATTGCGAATCGGCCAGCGAACCGCTGGAATTCATGCCGATGCTGCGGCCCTTGGCGTCATAGGCCATGCCGCGCTCCAGCTGCGAGACGCTGGCCAGGAAGTCGTAGCTGTCCTGCTTGATCGCATGGCTCAGGCCCAGCTTCCAGCCGATGCTGTCGTCGTTGAACTGGGTCTGGTAGCGGGCGCTGATGGTGGTCTCGCTGCCGATCTGTTCAGGCACCTTGGAAATGTAATTGATCACGCCGCCGGTGGCGCCAATGCCTTCGGCGGCGGACGGGCCGTTGATGACTTCGATGCGGCCGATCACGCCCATGTCGGTGAAGGTGCCGTTGCGGGTTCCTTCGCGCAGTGGCGAGCCCTGCGGGATGCTGTCGAACAGACGCAGCGGGATGCGTCCACGCAGTGACTCACCGGAGTTGGTCATCGCCTGCGAGGATTCGGCATAGCCGGGAATGGTGCGCGCCAGTACCGCGGTGTTGTCCTCGGTGATGATCAGCGACTGCTTGATCTCTTCCGGGGTGATGATGGTGATCGCGCCGGGAATCTTGTCCACCGCCTTGGGCGCACGTACGCCGGTGACGATGACCCGGTCAAGCTCGGTAGCTTTCTTGTCCTGCGCGCGCTTGCCAGCGCTGCGGCTGTCGTCTTCGTTTGCTGCCTGCATCTGCTGGGCCTGCACGCTGCTGCTGATCGCCGCGGCCAGAACCAGAACCCCCAACGCTACCGGTACCTTCTTCATGGTGTTTATCTCGTTTTTGTTTTAGATAAGACGTGCATGAACTACTGCCGCGGACTGCGGCATTCCGATACTTCTGTTGGCTGCTGCATCCCTCCCGACGCAACTCCCCCGACAAAGCCAGCCTAGGCGTGGACAGGGGGGCATTGAAGGCGGGGGGGCTAGCTTCAGACGTGAGGTTTTGTTGCTTGAAGCAAGCTATGGTTTTTTCTTGCAGTGCAACAAGAAAGGTTTTCTTGTTGCCGCTGGTCATCAGCTTTTGTGGGAGCGGCGTAAGCCGCGAAGCAGGCGGCCGTTCCGGCGACGGAATATCTGCAATTGCAGGATGCGCGGGAGCGGATGCTTCTCCAGCTTCGCGGCTTACGCCGCTCCCACAAACAACAAACAACAAACAACAAAAGAAAACGGCGCCACAGTTGCCTGTGGCGCCGCCTTCAAACTGCAGCTATCAGAACTTGAACGTGTGGGTCACCGACACCATCCGGCCACGGCCGGAGAAGAAGTTCTGCCAGCCCGGCAGCTGCGACCAGGTCAGCACGTACTGCTTGTCGAACACGTTTTCCACGCCCAGTGCCAGCTGGCCATAACGACCGATGTCGTAGTTCACGCTGAGGTCCCACAGCGCGTAGCCATAGGTGTTCTCTTCGTTCTTGTAGACGGCATTGTTGGCCGGGTTGACGAAGGTCTCGCGCAGGTCGCGGCTGAAGGTCTTGCTCACGCCCAGCGTTGCGCTCAGGTCATCGTTCGGGGTCCAGGTCACCGAGGCATTCACCTTGTCCGGCGAGATGTCGAGGATGCCCATTTCCTTCTTCAGGCCCGAGCCCGGGTAGTACTGGGTCTGGCCACGGATGCGCGAGTACAGGAAGCTGGCCTTCCACTGCTCGTTGAAGGTCCAGGCGCTGTTCAACTCGAAACCTTCGATCTCGACCGGTGCGCGGGTCAGGATGAAGTCTTCGGTTACCGGGTCGATGGTCAGGCTGGAACCGAAGTCCGAGGTCGAGCGGTACACGGATGCACCCAGCTGGCCCTTGGCGCCGCGCCAGTTGAAGCCGATTTCCTTGTTCTCGGTGATCAGCGGCTGCAGATCAGCGATGCAGGACACGGCCTTGCACGGGCTGCTGGCCTGGATGTTGCGCAGTGGGATGCCGACGTTGGCGATGCCGAAGCCTTCGGAGTACGAAGCGAACACCGACCACTCATCGGTGATGCGCCAGATCGCACCGAAGTTGGGCATGTTGGCCTTGTAATCCATCTTGCCGCCCTGCACCGGGGTGTGGTCGCGGAAGGCAACGGTGGTGTAGCTGTCGATTTGCAGCTCGCCGTCTTCGCGACGGACGCCGGCATCCAGCGTCACCGGGCCGATGTCCCAGCTCAGCTGCGCGTACGGCGCGATGCTGGTGTACTTCATCGGCGGCACCCACAGGCGGTTGGTCAGCGCAAGACGCTGCTCGGCGGTGTCTTCAACGATGTCCAGGCCGGCACGCAGGCGCAGGCCTTCCACCTTGAACAGCTCGCCATAGGCGTAGCCGAAGCGCAGGCCCTTCTTCTCGCTGTTGATTTCCGACTGGTCCCAGATGCGCAGGGCGTCATCGGTCGGGGCCGGCTTGGTCAGCTGGCGGTCGTCGCCGTTTTCCGGCACGTAGCGCATGGCCTGCTCGGCCCAGTACGCATCAACGCTCAGGTCGCCGCCGAAGAAATCGGCATTGGTGTACTTCACCGCGAACTGCTCGAAGTCGTTGAACTCGGCCAGCGAACCGGCAATCGAGCCCTTTTCGGCGGTATTGGTGGTCGGGATCGGACACTTGATCGCATCAAAGCGGCAGCCATCGACCGGAATGTAGTTGTGCTTGCCGCCGATGTGGAAGTTGCTGTAGCTGGCTTGGATGCGCTGCATCTGGCCTTCGCCGAAGTTGTAGCCGCCCTTGAGGAACAGGTTCTTGCTGTACGAATCGGACAGCGAACCGGAGGTATTCAGGCCGACGCGGCGGCCGTCGCCGTCATAGGCGATGCCGCGGTCGATGTAGGCGCCGCTGATCAGGTAGTCGACCGCATCGCCCTTGAAGGCGTGGGTGACGCCGATCTTGGACTGGCCGCTGTCGTCCTTGAACTGGGTGCCGTAGCGGGTGGTGATGGTGGTTTCGTGGCCAGCCACGTCCGGGTTCTTGGACAGGTAGTTGATCACGCCACCGGCGCCGCCGATGCCTTCAGCGGCCGACGGGCCGTTGATGACTTCGATCCGGCCAATCACGCCCATGTCGGTGAAGGTGCCGTTGCGGCTGCCTTCGCGCAGCGGCGAGCCCTGCGGCACGCCGTCGAACAGGCGCAGCGCGACGCGACCGCGCAGGGTCTCACCGGAGTTGCTCATCGCCTGCGAGGATTCGGAATAGCCCGGCACCATGCGTGCGAGCACGGCAGTGGCGTCTTCGGTCAGGTTCAAGGTGCGCTGCACCTGCTCCGGGCTGATCAGGGTGACGGCACCCGGGACCTTGTCGATGGCAACCGGGGTGCGGGTACCGGTGACGATCACCTGGTCCAGCGTGGTTGCGGCGTCTTGTGCAAAGGCCGGGCTCATCGCGCTGGCGAGCAGCACGGCGCTGATGGCGGCCGAAAGTGGCTTGATCATGTTGTTCTCTCCCCCAGGTTTGAATGTGTGACGCGACCGGCCTGGGAGCCGGCAGAGCCAAAATGCGATGGGGACTAGCGCCCCTTTGATCCTGCCGTTTGTTGGTTTCGGTCCCCGGCCAGGCGGGCACCGGGCGCAACTCCGACGTTGGGCGAAGCCTAGGCGGGCCCTTGGCGCGATAGAAGCGCACCTGTGTATGTTCACTGCCTAGGGTTTGTTGCGATTGGGTGACGGCGCCTGCAGAGGCATTGCCGGACAACCCACCTGTAGTGCCGAGCCATGCTCGGCAGAGGCCTTACCAGGAAATCCAACAGGACCGGGAAGGCCCTTGCCGAGCATGGCTCGGCACTACAGGGAGATTGCCCCTGTCGATCACGGGCATTGCGCTCAGTCGGTAGGCTGCAACAACGCCGTACGCGCCTCGTCCAGCAGTACATTGACCTGGCGCAGGCGCACCGAGGAACGCGACCAGACCATGCCGATACGGCGTGGCTCGCTGGGCTCTGGCAGGGGAATACGCACCACCGAAATGCCTTCCGGCCACGGCTTTGCCCAATCTGGCACCAGCGACACGCCCAACCCACGATCTACCATCACCGCAATCGCATTGAGCGCATTCAGCTCGAACCGTTCGCGCGGCACGATGCCGGCTTTGCGCAGATATTCGTCAGCCTGGCGGCCGCCCCATTCGTGGCGGTCGTAGCGGATCAGTGGTTCTTCGCGCAGCAGCTGGTGCGGATCAGCACCGGCCATGCGCGCCGGCGCCAGTACCACTAGTGGTTCTTCGCGCAGCAGCTGCCAGTCGCAGGTCTTGGGCAGTGAGAACGGTGCCTGCAGCACCATCGCCGCATCCAGATCACCCGCTTCCACCGCGCCGTACAAGTCGGACGAATAACCGGGTTTGATGAAGACGTTGATCTCGGGGAACTTGGCCACCATCCGCGCCAGGATGTCCGGCACCAGCCCGCCCAGTGCGGTAGGGCAGGCGCCCAGCCGCAATTCGCCGGCCATGCCGCTTTCGTTGGCCACACTGCGCAGATCAGCCACGCCACGCAGCAGGTCGCGCGCGCGCTGCAGGATCCGCGCACCTTCCTCGGTGACGCTGACGGTGCGGCCAGCGCGGGCAATCAGCGGTGCGCCCAGCTCGCGTTCCAGCGTGCGGATCTGCTGGGCAACGGCGGCCGGGGTGATGTGCAGCATGCGCGCCGCCGCGGCCATGGAGCCACGGTCGACCACGGTGACAAAGGTATTGAGAAACTGGGTTTCCACGCGATTAGACCTCTCAGCTGCGCGCCAAACTACACCAGCGGGCGCGGCGGCGCGATCCGACCAATGGCAGGGTCAGCGCGCCGGCAGTGTGAAATGCCTGCGGTCCGCGACGGATGGCGGGCCGCAGGCAGGTCTTCACAGAGCGTCCTGCTTGTAGATGGTCAGGCCCTTCAGTGAACGGTTCGGCGCCGGGAAGAACAGGCTGGCCACATAGCCGATCACGATGCACAGGAAGATCGAGATGGCCAGGTAGAAGTACGGATGCACCAGGCTGTACCACCAGGCCACGAAGGTCAGCACGATGCTGGAGGCGACACCGATTGCCACGCCGGCCGAGTTGGCGCGGCGGGTGAACATGCCCAGCGTATAGGCACCGGCAAAGCCACCGCCGAGCAGGCCGGCCAGTTCGATCGACACGTCGAACAGCGAGTGGATGTCGTAGCGGGTCATGATCAGCGCCAGGCCGATCGCGGTCAGGCCGACCAGCACCGTGGAGATTTCGGCGAACAGCACGCTCTTGCGCGGGGTCGGGTTCTTGGCGATGCGCTCGTAGAAGTCGACCGAGATCAGCGTGGCGACGCTGTTCATGATGCTCGACAAGGTCGCCATCGCCGCGGAAAACACACCGGCGATGATCAGGCCGGTGACGCCCGGCGGCAGCTCGGCGGCGATGAACAGCGGGAAGGTCGCATCGATCGGCAGCAGCGGGTCAAGGCGCTGCGGGTTGTTCTTGTAGAACACCCACAATGCAGTGCCGATGCCGTAGAAGATGAAGCCGCCCGGGATCATGATCGCAGCGAAGGCCCAGATCGAACGGCCGGCTTCCTTGTCCGACTTGGTGGCCAGGGTGCGCTGCATCAGCACCTGGTCCTTGGGGAAGGTCAGCACCACGTCGAACACGACCAGGAAGATGAAGCCCCACACCGTGGCCTTGGTCAGGTCGAAGCTGAAATCGAACAGCTTGGTCTTGTCTTCCATCGCTGCGGTGGCGACGAACTCACCGAAGCCGCCCTTCAGCGTCCACACGATGAACAGGATGGCGAAGATCGCGCCGCCCATCTTCACGATCACCTGCACGAAGTCGGTCCAGATCACCGCCTTCATGCCGCCCATCGCGGTGTAGAGGATGGTGAACACGCCCATCATCATGATGCTCCACACCACGCTGATGCCGGTGATGGTGGCGATGGCCAACGCCGGCAGGAACAGCACCACGCTCATGCGCGCACCGATCTGCATGACGATGCACAGCGCGCTGGCGAGCATGCGGATGGCTGGATGGAAGCGGGTTTCCAGATAGGAGAACACGCTCATCAAATCCAGACGGCGCAGCAGCGGCACGATCCACACCGCCACGAACATCAGGCCCAGCACCGCGATCAGGTTGTTGGTCAGGTACTGCCAGTTGGTCTCGAAGGCCTTGGCCGGAATGGCGATGAAGCTGATCGAACTGGTGTTGGTGGCGTACAAGCTGACGCCCGCGGCCCAGAACGGAATGCTGCGGCCACCGACGAAGAAGTCGGCGGTGCTGGCGCGCTTCTCGCGGAAGTAGAAGTAGGCGCCCATGCCCAGCATCGCGCCGAGGTAGATGATGATCACCGTCCAGTCCATCCAGCCCAGCAGATGCTTGCCGCTCTGCAGTTCAAAGGTGTGCAGACTGCCATCGGCGTTTGCCCAGGCAAGGCCATTGCCCCAGCTGGCGCTGGCCAGCGGTGCATTGGCATCGGTATCGGCCAGATCAGCCCAGGCGCTGGTGATGGTGTGGAAGGTGCGCGCGTGGCTGTTGCCGGTTGCGTCGGTCACCTGCATCAGCAAATGCGCCTGGCCGAGTGCACGCAGCGAACCGGGCACCACGTCGCCACCGATGGCGGGCAGCTGATGCCAACCCTTCTCTGCGTTCCAACGCAGCAGCTGCTGCGCGCCGTTGTTGCCGACTACCGCGTATAGCGCGCCTTTCTGCGCCTGCAGTGCGACTGCTGCAGCAGCGCCCGGCCAGATCGGCTGCGGCTGCCATTGCGCGGCATCGGCGGGCTTGCGGTACAGCTGGGTCACGCCCGTTGCATCCACACCGGCGACGAACAGCGCACCGTCCAGTGCAGCGACGTGCGCATTACCCAGTGGCGAAAGCAGTGCCAGCGACTGGCCCTTGCCCAGCGTTTCGCTCTTGAGGGTGAGCTGCTGCAGCTGATCGCTGTGGCTCGCATCCGGGCCGGTCAGCACCCAGGTTTTGTCGCCGTTGCGGACGATGTCCTGGATGGGCTCGTTGCTGATACCGATAGCTGGCGTCCACGCCTTGCCGTTCTTGTCGAGCAGCCACGCCTTGTCGCCGGAGCGGGCCAGCAGGCGGCCATCGACATCCAGCAACTGCTGCACCGGCGCGGCCTCCGGCAGGGCCGGCAACGCGCCGGACTTCACTGCATTCAAACTCTCGTCGGCGGCGGCCGTACCGGCAAGCGCCAGCAAGGTGGTGACAACGAGCAGGCGGAAGCCGAGCGAGAAGCGGTGCGACAGCGCGGCGAGCGCGGTGGCCATGGGCGTGGGCATGGATGGAATCCCGGTAATGAACGGCGTGGCGGCGAACCGCCAGATGGAAAGATCAGGCGCGCAGGGCGCCGGCGAGCAGGGCTTCGGCCCGGCGCAGGTAGGGCACATCGATCATGCGTCCCTCGAACAGGAACGCACCGCGGCCCAGATCGCTGGCCGCCTGCGCGGCGGCAACAATACGCCGCGCTTCGTCCAGCTCGGCCTCGGCCACGCTGAAAATCGTGTTGGCCTGGCCCACCTGACGCGGATGGATGCAGCTCTTGCCGATATAGCCCAGTTGCTGCGCGAGCATGGCCTCGGTGCGGAAGCCCTCGGCATCGGCCACATCCGGCCAAGCCCCGTCACAGGCGAACACGCCCGCTTCGGTGGCAGCCATTTTCACCGCGAACAGCACCGCATGCACATTGGCCGGCGTGCGGGCGATGCCATTGGGCGCGAACAGATCACCCAGGCCCAACTGCAGGCCGGCCACACGCGGATGCGCGCCAGCCAGTTCGGCGGCCAGACGCAGGCCACGCGGGGTTTCGATGTTCAGCAGCAGACCGATCGGGCGGGTGACGCCATTGGCGGCCTCGGCGCGTTCCAGCGCAACGACCAACTGACGCACCTGCGCGGCCGATTCCACCTTGGGGATGTTGAGCAGCCACAGGCCGGGCACCGCCATCGCGGCCAGATCGGCGGCGAAGTGCGGGCTGTCGGTGGCGTTGCTGCGGACGATCAGCAGCTTGTTGCTGGCAATCACATCGGTGCGGGCGAGGAAGCTGGCGATATGCTCACGCGCCACCTGTTTGCCGGCCTCGGGGACGGAATCCTCCAGATCGAAGGACAGGGCATCGGCCGCACTGGCCAAGGCCTTGTCGAACAGTTCCGGACGTGCGCCGGGCACAAACAGCTTGCTACGCATGGCTTCCCCTCACTTTGAGAGGCAGTCTGCGCGAATCGGAACGCTGAAAAAGTGTATTCCCCGACATTCACCCGATAGGTTTTGTTGTGGTTTGCGGGGTTTGGCGGGTGGGGTGACTCACGAAGCGCGGGAAACCATCGCCGTTCCCTCTCCCGCCTGCGGGGGAGGGTGCCCCGAAGGGGGCGGGTGGGGGGAGCTTTTGATCTTGCTCATGCTGTTGGCTGCAAGCCAAAGCCAAAGCCAAAGCCAAAGCCAAAGCCAAAGCCAAAGCCAAAGCCAAAGCCAAAGCACCCCTCCCCAACCCTCCCCTGCGCCTTTGGCGCAAGGGAGGGGGGCTGATCGCTGCGGTCTTCAGCTTGGAAGTAGGGCCAACTTGACCTACCCCGGCTAGAATCACCCGCATGAAAATCGCTTCGTGGAACGTCAATTCCCTCAATGTCCGCCTGCCGCACCTGGAACAGTGGCTGGCCGACTTTGCCCCCGACGTGGTCGGCATCCAGGAAACCAAGCTGGAGGACCACAAGTTCCCCGATACGCGGCTGCTGGAACTGGGCTACCGCAATGTGTTCGCCGGGCAGAAGACCTATAACGGCGTGGCGCTGCTGTCGCGGCATCCGATCGAAGACGTGCAGATCGGCATTCCCGATTTCGAGGATGAGCAGAAGCGTGTGATCGCCGGCACCATCAACGGTGTGCGCATCATCAATCTGTATGTGGTCAACGGCCAGGACGTGGGCACCGACAAGTACGCCTACAAGCTGCGTTGGCTGGAGGCTGTGCACACCTGGATCGCCGCCGAACTGCAGAAACATCCGCAGCTGGTGGTGATGGGCGATTTCAATATCGCGCCGGATGACCGCGATGTGCCCGATACCAGCGTCTGGAACGAAAACCACATTCTCACCTCCACCGCCGAGCGCGCAGGTCTGCAGAAGTTGCTGGATCTGGGCCTGCACGATGCCTTCCGTCTGCACAACGACGAAGCCGGCATCTTCAGTTGGTGGGATTACCGCGCTGCGGGTTTCCGCCGCAATCTGGGCCTGCGCATCGATCTGACCCTGGTGTCCGATGCGCTCAAGGCGCGCGCTGTGGCCTCCGGCATCGACCGTGAACCGCGCACCTGGGAGCGCCCCAGCGATCACGCCCCGGCCTGGGTGCAGCTGGCACAGGGCTGAGACAACAAGGCCCGGCTGTTGTCAGCCGGGCCTTGGTCGAATCGGCGCCAGAACGGTTAACGCACGCTTTTGCGTGTGAACAGATTGACGATGGCCAGCAGCACGACTGCGCCAACCAGTGACAACAGGAACGAGCGCAGCGTAATTGCACCATTGATGCTGCCGCCGCTGAAGAAGAAGCCGGCAATCATGGCGCCGATGATGCCCACCACGATGTTCAGGATGATGCCCTGCTGCGCATCGCGGCGCATGATGATGCTGGCCAGCCAACCCACGACGCCACCAATAATCAACCAGATGATGATGCCCATGCGCGAACCTCCCTGCCGTGAAGCACCCCGAAAGGTGCGGTGGCGACAGTCAACGCGTAGTGGCGTTAAGAACATGTTTGTCCGGGCAGGAACCTGTTCAGCATGAGCCCGACGGGAAGCCATTGGCAGTTCGGCCCGGTCGCCGTGTGGCTGTTGCCGCATACTCCGGGCACCCGCGGTGAGCCGCAGGCCCGCGAGTTGCTGGCCGGTGTCTTCGACACCACGCCCGAGGCCTTACCGCTGACCCGCGATGAGCGCAGCCGACCATGGCTGATAGCTGAGCTGGCGCATTACGGCACCGGCTGGAGCCATAGCGGCGGCCATCTGCTGGTGGCACTGGGCGAGGGCGCGCGCTTGGGCGTGGACCTGGAACGGCAGCGGCCACGCAAGCAGATGCGCGAGGTGATCCGCCGTTTCTTCCACCCGGATGAAATTACCTGGCTGGATTCGCTGGACGACAGCGGCTGCGAGCAGTGGTTCTTCCGTGTGTGGTGCGCCAAAGAGGCGCTGCTGAAGGCGCACGGGCATGGCATTTCGTTCGGGCTGGAGAAGCTGCGCTTCGCGCCGGATGCTGAGGGGGCATTACAGCTGGTGTGGTGTGATCCGGGTCTGGGTGATGCGGCGCGCTGGCATCTATATGAGTGGCAGGCGACGGAAGATTTCCGCGCCGCGCTGGCGTGGTACCCGCTATAGCGCCGTGCCCCCTCCCCTTGGCTTTGCCAAAGGGAGGGGGCAAAGCCGCCCTTCGGCGCAAGGGAGGGGGCCAAAAGCGCCACTCCTGCGATAATCCCCGCCATGAACGACACCACTCTCCCGCGCGAAGTCGCCAGCGACCTCGACCACGGCCTGAAAGCCATGGGTCTGGACGCCGCTTTGGCCAAGCCCTTGCTGGCCTACCTGACCCTGCTGGTGCGCTGGAACCGCACCTACAATCTCACTGCCGTCCGCGACCCGCGCGAAATGGTGACCCGCCATCTGCTCGATTCGCTGGCCATGGCCGATCATGTCAGCAGCGGCAGCCTGGCCGATCTGGGCACCGGCCCTGGGTTGCCGGGTATCCCGCTGGCGATTACCCACCCGCAGCTGCAGGTGACCCTGGTTGAGAGCAACGGTAAGAAGGCCCGCTTCATGCGTGAGGCCGTGCGCCAGCTCGGTTTGAGCAATGCCCGCGTCGCCGAATCCCGCGCTGAAGCGCTGGACGAGCCGGGCGCTTACGACAACCTCACTGCGCGTGCCATGGATACGCTGGCCGGCATCATCGAGGTTGGCGGTCATCTGCTGCGTCCCGGCGGCCAGCTGCTGGCGATGAAGGGGGTGTACCCGCACGACGAGATCGCCCAGCTGCCGGCCGGCTGGCAGGTGCTGGAAGTGCGACCGCTGCAGGTGCCGGGTTTGGTTGGTGACAGACATCTGGTGGTTGTGGAGCGCAAGGGCTAAAGCGTAGTGCCGAGCCATGCTCGGCAGGGGCTTTACCAGCCAAGGCTAGAAGCTGCCCTCACCCCAACCCCTCTCCCGCAAGCGGGAGAGGGGCTGAAGCGGTAGTGCCGAGCCATGCTCGGCAGGGGCTTTACCAGCAAAGCCAAAAGCTACCCCTCCCCAGCCCTCCCCTTGGTCTTCGACCAAAGGGAGGGGGCGAAGCACGGCAAAAGCACAGCAAATAAGGGCACATTCCCGCCCCAAAGCCGCCCGTTACCCGGAAACCGGTTTCCGCCTACGCGCCGCTACCCCCATAATGACCAGTCCAACTTCGCCAACGAGGCTCTCCTGCATGGCTCGCATCATCGCCATCGCCAACCAGAAAGGCGGCGTCGGCAAGACCACGACGGCTGTCAATCTGGCTGCTTCCCTTGCCGCCGCACCGAAACGCGTGCTGCTGGTCGACCTGGACTCGCAGGGCAACGCGACCATGGGCAGTGGCGTGGATAAACGTGAAGTGGCAGCGTCCACCTGTGACCTGCTGCTGGGCGAGATCACTGCCGCCGAGGTGCGTGTCACCACGCCCGAAGGCTTCGACCTGCTGCCGGGCAACATCGACCTGACCGCCGCCGAGATCCAGCTGATGGACCAGAGCGAGCGCGAGCAGCGCCTGAAGCGCGCGCTGGCACCGGTCCGCGATGAATACGACTACATCCTGATCGACTGCCCGCCGGCGCTGTCGCTGCTGACGCTGAATGCGCTGGCCGCTGCCGATTCGGTGATCGTGCCGATGCAGTGTGAGTACTACGCGCTGGAAGGCCTGAGCGCGCTGGTCGAGACCATCGACGCGCTCAAGATCAACCTCAACCCGGCGCTGGAAATCGAAGGCGTGCTGCGCACCATGTTCGATGTGCGCAACAACCTGGCCAACGCGGTGTCGGCGCAGCTCACCGAGTACTTCGGTGACCGCGTGTTCCGCACCATCGTGCCGCGCAACGTGCGCCTGGCCGAGGCACCCAGCCATGGCCAGAGCATCGTCGGCTACGACCGCGCCTCGCGCGGTGGTGTCGCCTATCTTGGTTTGGCCGGCGAGATCATCCGCCGCAACAGTGAACGCAAGCAGCCCTCCCGGGCCGTGGAGGCTGTCTGATGAGTGCAGCGAAAAAGCGCGGTCTTGGCCGTGGTCTTGATGCCTTGCTGGGCCCGAAGGGCGCAGTCACCCCGGTCACCGTCGCTGCCGTCGCCGAGCCGCAACCCGGCGAAGTGCTGCGCAAGCTGCCCATCGACCAGTTGCAGCCGGGCAAGTACCAGCCGCGTCGCGACATGGACGAAGGCAAGCTGGCCGAACTGGCCGACTCGATCAAGGCACAGGGCATCATCCAGCCCATCCTGGTGCGCCAGATCGAAGGCGGCCGCTACGAAATCATCGCCGGTGAACGCCGTTGGCGCGCTTCGCGCCTGGCCGGACTGGAAGTAGTACCGGCGGTCGTACGTGAGCTGGAAGACCGCACCGTCATCGCGATGGCGCTGATCGAGAACATCCAGCGCGAAGACCTCAATCCGCTGGAAGAAGCCGAAGCGCTGGCACGGCTGGTCAGCGAGTTCACACTGACCCACGCCGAAGCCGCGCAGGCCGTTGGCCGTTCGCGCGCCTCGGTATCCAACCTGCTGCGCCTGATTGATCTGCCGATCGGCGTGCGCGTGCTGCTGGAAACCCGCCGTCTGGAAATGGGCCATGCCCGCGCGCTGCTGACGCTGGCGCCGGAACTGGCCACCAAGCTGGCCGAAGAAGCCGCCGAGCAGGGCTGGTCGGTGCGTGAAGTCGAGCACCGCGCGCAGCAGTTCGCTGCCGGCAAGGTGCCGGGCGCACGCAAGGCCAAGCCGTCGCTGACCGCGCCGCAGGCCGATATCGCATCGCTGGAAACCGAGCTGTCCGAATCGCTGGGCGCCAAGGTGGCCATCAGCCACGGCCGCGGCGGCAAGGGCAAGCTGGTCATTCATTACACCGATCTGGACACGCTGGACGGCGTGCTGGAGCGGCTGCGCGTCCGCCAGAACGGCTGACGTACTTCATTCCCCACGAGGTGCACGCAAGGCAATGAACCCCACCAAGGTCGACCGCAATCATCTATTGCGTCTGACCGACCTGCCGAATGTCGGGCCGGCCTGTGAAAAGGATCTCCGCTTGATCGGGATCCGCGTCCCCGCGCACCTGCGCGGGCGTGATGCCTACGATATGTATGCACAGCTATGCCTGAAAACCGGCGTGGTGCACGATCCCTGCGTGATCGATGTGTTCCTGTCGGTGGTGCGCTTCATGGGTGGCGACGCGCCGCAGCCGTGGTGGGCGTACAGCAAGGAACGCAAGGCAACCCTGGCCAAGGAAGCGCCGCTCACCATGTGGTGAGGCAGGGCGATGTTGGTGGCAATGAAGCGGAGCAGAGCATGACCATTCTCGTGACCGGCGCAGCCGGTTTCATTGGCGCCTACACCTGCCAGACCCTGATCGCACGCGGCGAACGCGTGGTCGGGCTGGACAACTACAACGACTACTACGACCCGCAGCTCAAGCGCGATCGCGTCGCCGCGTTGTGCCCGCAGCTGGACATCCGCGCGCTGGACATCACCGACCGCGACGGCCTGGCCGCGCTGTTCGATGAAATCCAGCCGACGCAGGTGATCCACCTGGCCGCGCAGGCCGGCGTACGTTATTCGCTGGAAAACCCGCACGCCTACGTAGAAAGCAACCTTGTCGGCTTCGTCAACATGCTGGAGCTGTGCCGGCATCGCGGCGTGCAGCATCTGGTCTATGCCTCCAGCAGCTCGGTCTACGGCAACTCGGCGACGCCGCCGTTCTCCGAGGAGCAGCGTGTGGACCAGCCGCGCTCGCTGTACGCGGCCACCAAGGTCGCCAACGAGTTGATGGCCTACACCTACGCGCAGCTATACGGCCTGAAGGCTACCGGCCTACGTTTTTTCACCGTGTACGGCCCCTGGGGCCGGCCTGACATGGCGCCGCTGCTGTTCTCGCGCGCGGTGCTGGCCGGGCGCAGCATCGATGTGTTCAACAACGGCCATATGCGGCGCGACTTCACACATGTTTCTGACATCGTCGCAGGTATCCTCGGGGCGCTGTCGCATCCCTCCGCCCAGGCCACACCCCACCAGGTGTTCAACCTGGGCAACCACACCCCGGTGGAGCTGGAACATTTCATCGACGTGATCGCCTCGGCCGCGGGGCACCCGGCGCACAAGGTCTACAAGCCGATGCAGCCGGGCGACATGGTGGAAACCATGGCCGATACCTCGCGCGCACAGGCTGCCTTCGGCTACGCGCCGGACACGCCGATCGAGCTGGGCCTGCCGCCGGTGGTGGAGTGGTGCCGCACCTATTTCGGGTTACGCCCCTGACTCACCTTCCGCTAAGTTGAGTTTTGGAAAATGCGTGACCTTTCTTCAAATGCACAACCTGCGGAATCAGCAATGAACCAGCCCAGCCTCTCAGTGGTTGTTCCCGTCTTCAACGAACGCGACAACGTCACCCCGCTGGTCAATGAAATCACCGCCGCGCTGCGCGGCCAGATCGATTTCGAGATCGTCTACGTCGACGACAACTCCAAGGACGACAGCCTGCAGGTACTGCAGGCGCTGAAAACCGCCAACCCGGAACTGCGGGTGCTGCATCACGTCAGCCAGAGCGGGCAGAGCACGGCCGTGCGCACCGGCGTCAAGGCCGCACGCGCACCGTGGATCGCAACCCTGGACGGCGACGGCCAGAACGACCCAGCCGATATTCCCAAGCTGTTGGCAGCCCGCAACGGCGCCGAAGCGCAGGTACGGCTGTTCGCCGGCTGGCGCGTCAATCGCCAGGACTCGGGCAGCAAGCGCTGGGCCAGCAAGTGGGCCAACGCCATCCGCGCCCGCATGCTGCGCGATGACACCCCGGATACCGGCTGTGGCATCAAGCTGTTCGAGCGCGCCGCCTTCCTCGACTTGCCGTACTTCGACCACATGCACCGTTACCTGCCGGCGCTGATGCAGCGTGCGGGCTGGAAGACGGTCAGCGTGCCGGTCAACCACCGCCATCGCACCGCCGGCGTGTCCAAGTACAACAACCTCGGCCGTGCCCTGGTCGGCATCCGCGACCTGCGTGGCGTGGCCTGGCTGATCACCCGTTCCAAGCGCACTGCGGTGGAAGAGGTCTGAGCATGGATTTCATGAACCAACCGCTGGTGTGGCTGGAGTGGACCGGCCTGCACATGTCGCCGTGGAAGCTGATCGGCCTGACCGGTGCATTGATGTTCGGCGGCCGTTGGCTGGTGCAGTTCGTGGCCTCGCGGCGTGCCGGCAAACCGGTGATCCCGCGCCTGTTCTGGTACATGAGCGTGCTCGGCAGCCTGATGACGCTGAGCTACTTCCTGTTCTCGTCCAAGCAGGACGCGGTGGGTGTGGTGCAGAACCTGTTCCCGGCATTCACCGCACTCTACAGCCTGCGCTTGGACATCAAGCACCGCGGCTGGCAGCGCGACAAAGCCGGTCACTGAGCGGGCGACTATGCCCAAATCCGGCGGTTTGCCGCCCGAATCCGTCTAGGTCGGGCGGCGGCTTCAATGCGATGATCGGGGTGAATGAACCACCTGGGGAATACCGATCGTGAAATCGCCGTTGACCGTTGCGCTGCTGCTCACCCTTGGCCTGAGTGCCACCCCGGCCTTCGCCGCCGCACCGTCGGCCCCGGCCACGCTGGCCACCCAGTCGCTGGATGACCAGTTCAAGGCCATCTACGAGAAGGAATGGGCCTGGCGCCAGACCGGTGGCGGCGAAGCCAGCGAAGACAGCGACGCCCCGGCCAACAGCACGCGCCTGCCTGACGTCAGTGCCGCCGCACAGCAGGCACGCTTGAAGGTATGGGACGAGGTGCTGGGCAAACTCAAGGCCATCGACCCGAGCAAGCTCTCGGCCGAAAACCAGATCAACTACGCCATCTATCACTACCAGGTTGAAAGCCTGGCCGATGAAGTGCGGCTGGGCAGCTACGAGATGCCGTTCAATTCGGACTCCTCGTTCTGGTCCAACCTCAGCTTCATGGCCCGCCGCGAGATGAAGACCGCGGACGACTACCGCAACTACATCGCGCGCTTGAACGATGTGCCGCGTTACTTCGACCAGCAGATGGTCAATATGCGCGCCGGTCTTGCCCGTGGCTTCAGCGTGCCGCGCGCGGTGCTGGAAGGTCGTGATGTCTCCATCTCGACCGTGGCCGAGTTGAAGGACCCGACCGAGTCGCCGCTGTACGAGCCGTTGAAGAAGCTGCCCAACAGCATTCCCGCCGCCGAGCAGGCCAAGCTGCAGGCCGAGGCCAAGCAGGCCATCAGCGGCAGCGTGGTGCCGGCCTTCGGCAAGCTGCTGACCTTCTACCGTCAGGAATACGTGCCGCAGTCGCGTACCACCCTGGCCGCCGAGAAAATGCCGGGCGGCAAGGAGTTCTACCGCCAGCAGATCCGCGAATACACCACGCTGGACCTGAGCCCGCAGCAGATCCATGCGCAGGGCCTGGCCGAGGTGAACCGCATCCAGCAGGAAATGAACGCCATCATCGACAAGGTGGGCTTCAAGGGTAAGAGCGAGCAGACCCGCTTCGCCGACTTCCTCGAATTCCTGCGTACCGACCCGCAGTTCTACGCCAAGACGCCGGACGAACTGCTGTGGCGCGCGGCATGGATTTCCAAGCGCGTTGACGGCGTGATCGGCAAGTTCATGACCTTGCCGCGGGCGCGCTTCACCATCGTGCCGGTGCCGCCGGATATCGCGCCGTTCTGGACCGCTGGCCGTGGTGGCATGGGCACCTACTGGCTCAACACCTACAACCTGCCGGCTCGGCCGCTGTACAACCTGCCGGCACTCACGCTGCACGAGTCCGACCCGGGCCACGCCCTGCAGGGCGCACTCGCCGCCGAGCAGACCGGCCAGCCCGAGTTCCGCCGCACCGCCTATATCTCGGCCTATGGCGAAGGTTGGGGCCTGTACACCGAGAAGCTCGGCGTCGACATGGGCATCTACCAGACCCCGTACGAAGACTTCGGCCGCCTGACCTATGAAATGTGGCGCGCCTGCCGCCTGGTGATCGACACCGGTGTGCACCACTACGGCTGGGACCGCGACCGCGCGATCGCTTACCTGCGTGATCACACCGCGCTGAGCGAGCACGAAGTCACCACCGAAGTGGATCGCTACATTTCCTGGCCGGCGCAGGCGCTGAGCTACAAGCTGGGCGAGATCACCATCGTCAAACTGCGCGCACAGGCCGAGAAGGAACTGGGCGACAAGTTCGACATCAAGGGCTTCCACGACGCCGTGCTCAAGCAAGGCTCGGTACCGCTGCCGGTACTGGAGCAGCAGATCCAGGCCTACATCGCCGAGCGCAAAGCAGCGAAGTGAGTGCTCTGCTCCCTCCCTTGCGCAACGCGCAGGGGAGGGGGGCTTTGGGCCGGCTGATGCAGCAATGGCATCGCGGCTCACGCCGCAGCAACCTTGTAGTGCCGAGCCATGCTCGGCAGGGCGTTACCAGTGAAGCCTCTGCCGAGCATGGCTCGGCACTACAGCCCCATTTCCTTGCGGGAGAGGGGGGGGGCCGCAGACGCAATCGCACCAAAAGAGCGCCCGAAGCCTCACCTGAACCACAAAGCCGCTCTTGCGATTGTGTAACCCACCCAGCACCGGCTAACCTGCGCCGATGCTGCACGCCCTGCGCCACCGCCGCCTCCACCTGCTACGCCTGCTGATGCTGGCGCTGGTCGGCATTGGCGTATTCGGCACTTCGCTGGCCGCAGCACTGACCGACATCCATATGCTGGCGCATACCGACATCGGTGCTGACGTGCACGAGCACGACGACAGCAAGCTGGTCATGGCCCCAGATGCAGAGGACAGCGCCAACGCGCTGCTGCATGCCTTGGTGCATTGCGTGGACTGCCACGGCCACGGCGGCGTACTGCCCACCGTTACCCCGGCCTGGATCGTGGCATCGCCGCCTGCACAGCAGGCCGTCGCCATACTTGGCACGCAACGGGTCTCGCACCCGACCGAGAGTCTGTTCCGCCCCCCGATAGCCGTCTGACGTCCCGGCCCCTTGGCCGGCCCCCACGTCTGAACCTGCTATCTGGAGAAACCCATGTGGATGCGCCTGGCGGCTGTTGTCGCCTTTGCGCTGGTGCCGCGCGCGTATGCGCAGGCGCCGGCGTCTGCTGTGCCGTTGACGCTGGACGATGCCATCGTCCGCGTTGCACTTGATCACCCCGAACTGCGCCTGATCGATGCGCAGCGTCCCGTACTTGAAGCCCGCCGCGATGCAGCTTTGCTGCGCCCGCCGATGCAGTTGGGCGTGGAGCTGGAAAACCTGCTCGGCAGCGGTGATACCCGCGGCATGCAGGGCGCCGAAGCCACGGTCAGCCTGTCCGGCGTACTGGAGCGCGGCGACAAGCTCGACGCCCGCCGCATGCTGGCCCAGGCCAATATCGATGCCTTGGCACCGCAACGCGCCACCGCCAGACTCGATCTGCTTGCAGAGACCGCGCGTCGTTATCTCGCCGTAGCGCAAGCACAGTCGGCATTGCAGATCGCCAACACCGATATCGAACAGCGTCGCCGCGCGGTCGATGCCGCACGTCTGCGGCTGCAGGCCGGCGCCTCGCCGGAATCGGTGCTGTTCACCGCGCAGGCAATGCTGGCGCAGGCCGAACTGGACCGCGACCGCGCGGTCGAAGAAGCCAGCGCAGCGCGGCTGTCGCTGGTTGCGTTGTGGGGCGCACGCTCACCTGATTTCAAAGCGGTGAGTGGCAACGCACTGCAGCTGCCGGCACTGCGCGATTTCGCGTTGCTCAATGATGATCTGCAACGCGCACCGGAGTTGGCCGAACTGCTCGGCGAGCAACGTATCCGCGAAGCACAGCTGCAGTTGGTGCGCACGCGCAGTCGTCCGGACTGGAGCTGGCAGGTGGGCGTGCGCAATAGCCGCGCCGATAACGCCACCTCACTGGTCGGCGGCTTCAGCATTCCGCTGGGCAGCGCCCGCCGCGCCGCGCCGGAAATCCGCGAGGCCGAGGCTGATCTCGCCCTGCTGCCGTATCAACGCCAGGCCCGCCAGCAACAGCTGTACGCCACCCTGGCCGAAGCACACGGCCGCTATGTCACCGCGCGTCTGGAAGTGCAGCGCATGCAGGCCGATGTTCTGCCGCAGCTGCAGAAGGCCGAACGTGCCGCCGAACGCGCCTGGCGCGCCGGTGCCGCCAGCTACATGGAGTGGGCACAGCTGCAGGCCATGCGCATCGAGGCGCGTCAGCGCCAGTTGGATGCGGCCATCGCCGCACAAACCGCGCTGATAGAAATCCAGCGTCTTACCGGCCAGGGAATGCTGGCCACCGATGCAACCGTTGCCGTGGAGAACGCCCGATGAGCCGTCCGATGAATGTTGTAGCTGCCGGCGTGCTGGCAATGAGTTTGTTGCTGGTCGGCTGCGGTGCAAAGCCGGCAGCTGAAGCCGGCGCGGGCGCCGCGGAAGAAGCTGGCCACGGCCATGACGAAGAGAAGGGTGGTGAAGCAGCGGGCCACGCCCACGAAGAGGGCGAGGAGGCCGAAGCTGAAAGAACCACCATCAAGGCCGCGATGGCCGAGCAGGCCGGCATCCGCAGCGCTGCCGTGCAGGCCGGAACCATCGCCGATGAGCACGAAGTGCAGGGTTTGTTGACGCCGGTGGACGGTCGCGTCGCCCAGGTGACGGCACGCTTCCCCGGGCCGGTGCGCACGTTGCGGGCCAATGTGGGTGACCGCGTCAGCGCCGGCCAGACCCTGGCCAGCATCGACAGCAATCTCAGCCTGACCACCTACAGCGTCAGCGCGCCGATCAGCGGCGTGGTGTTGTCGCGGCAGGCGCAGGTGGGCGCGGTGGCGGGCGAGGGCGCGCCGCTGTTTGAAATCGGCGACCTGTCCGAGTTGTGGGTGGATCTGCATATCTTCGGCAAGGACACCCAGCACATCACCGCCGGCGTACCGGTGACGGTGACGCGTATGACCGATGGTGTCAGCCAGACCACCACGCTGGAACGCGTGCTGCCAGGCACCGCCACCGCAAGCCAGAGCACCGTGGCCCGCGCCAGCGTGCGCAATGACGATGGCCTGTGGCGGCCCGGCGCCGCGGTGAAGGCACGCATCGTGGTGGCGATGCAGCCTGCAGCGGTTGTGGTACCGCTTTCCGCACTGCAGACCATGGAAGGCAGCGATGTGGTGTTCGTGCGTGATGGCGACAGCTATACCGCGCGTCCGGTGGTCTTGGGCGCACGCGATGCAGGCAAGGTCGAGATCAAGGACGGCCTGCGCGTTGGCGAGCAGGTCGTGGTCGAGCAGAGCTATGTGGTCAAGGCCGATATCGGCAAGGCGGGGGCCGCGCATGAACATTGATCAATGCCGCAAGCAACGCGGAGGGCGCCGCCATGCTTGAGCGCATCATCCGCAGTGCCATCGCCCATCGTTGGATGATGATGGTGCTTACCTTCGCGTTGATCGCGATCGGCAGCTGGAGCTTCACCCGCCTGTCCATTGATGCAACGCCCGACATCACCAACGTACAGGTGCAGATCAACACCGCCGCCGATGGCTACTCACCGCTGGAGACGGAACAACGCATCACCTATCCGGTGGAAACGGTGATGGCTGGCCTGCCCAAGCTCGAACAGGTGCGTTCCTTGTCGCGCTACGGCCTGTCGCAGGTGACGGTGGTGTTCAAGGATGGCACCGACCTGTACTTCGCCCGCCAACAGGTCGCCGAACGCCTGCAGCAGGTGAAGTCGCAGTTGCCGGAAGGACTGGACCCGCAGTTGGGGCCAATCGCCACCGGTCTTGGCGAAATCTTCATGTACACCATCGACGCCGATCCCAAGGCGCGCAAACCCGATGGTTCGCCGTATACCGCCACCGACCTGCGTACCTTGCAGGACTGGGTGGTACGGCCGCAGCTGCGCAATGTGCCGGGCGTCACCGAGGTCAACACGATTGGTGGCTATCAACGGCAGATCCATATCACCCCGGATCCGGCCAAGCTGCGTGCACTCGGCTTCACCCTGGATGACGTAGCCGAAGCAGTGGAAGGCAATAACCAGAACATCGGTGCCGGTTACATCGAGCGCAACGGCCAGCAGTTCCTGGTACGTGTGCCAGGGCAGGTGGCCGGGCTGGAGGAAATCGGCAACATCGTGCTGGCCCGCCGCGAAGGCGTGCCCATCCACGTGCATGACGTAGCTGACGTGGCCGAGGGGCCGGAACTGCGCAGCGGTGCCGCCACCCAGAACGGCCACGAAGTGGTGATGGGGACGGTGGTGATGCTGGTCGGGGCAAATAGCCGCGAGGTGGCGCAGGCCGCTGCGGCCAAGCTGGAACAGGCGCAGCGCAGCCTGCCCGAAGGCGTCACCGTTACCGCCAGCTATGACCGCACCGCGCTGGTTGATCGCACCATCGGAACGGTTGCAAAGAACCTGCTGGAAGGCGCGCTGCTGGTGATCGTGGTGTTGTTCCTGTTGCTGGGCAACTTCCGAGCGGCGCTGATTACCGCGGCGGTGATTCCATTGGCGATGCTGTTCACGCTGACCGGTATGGCACGTGGCGGCGTCTCTGCCAACCTGATGAGCCTTGGCGCATTGGACTTCGGCCTGATTGTCGATGGCGCGGTGATCATCATCGAGAACTGCCTGCGTCGCTTCGGCGAACGCACGCACGCGCTGGGCCGTGCGATGACCCGCGAGGAGCGCTTCGCCGAAACCGCCAGTGCCACTGCAGAAGTCATCCGACCCAGCCTGTTCGGCCTCGGCATCATCACCGCAGTCTATCTGCCGATCTTCGCGCTGACCGGTGTCGAAGGGAAAATGTTCCACCCGATGGCGATTACCGTGGTGCTCGCACTGAGCGGCGCGATGCTGCTGTCGCTGACCTTCGTTCCAGCGGCAATCGCGATGTTCCTCGGCGGCCGCGTGGAAGAGAAGGAAAATCGCTTGATGGCGTGGCTGCGCGCACGCTATGAGCCGCTGCTGGCTTGGGTGATGCGGCGCGGGCGTCTGGTGGTTGCCGGTGCCTTGGTGCTGGTGGTTGCTTGTGGCTTGTTGGCAACGCGCTTGGGCAGCGAGTTCGTGCCCAATCTCGATGAGGGCGATGTCGCAATGCACGCGATGCGCATTCCGGGCACCAGCCTCACCCAATCGGTGAACATGCAGAAGCAGGTGGAAGCACGCCTGCAACAGCTGCCGGAAGTGGAGAAGGTGTTCTCCAAGATCGGCACGCCGGAAGTCGCCTCCGACCCGATGCCGCCCTCGGTCGCGGACACCTTCATCATGATGAAGCCGCGCAAACAGTGGCCGGATCCACGCAAACCACGCGCGCAGTTGTTGACCGAACTGGAAGCAGCGATGGAGGAGCTGCCGGGCAACAACTACGAGTTCACCCAGCCGATCCAGATGCGCATGAACGAGTTGATCTCGGGCGTGCGTGCCGACGTGGCGGTGATGCTGTTCGGCGACGATATGGAGACCTTGGCACAAGTTGGCCAGCGCATCGTCGCGGTCGCCAACAAAGTGCCGGGTGCAGCCGATGTACGGCTGGAGGAGACCAGTGGTCTGCCACTGCTGACGGTTACCCCAAACCGCGCGGCATTGGCGGGTTACGGGCTTAATCCCGGCCAGCTGCAGTCCACCGTTTCCACCGCGGTGGGTGGTCGTGTGGCCGGGCAGTTGTTCGAAGGTGATCGTCGTTTCGACATCGTCGTGCGCCTGCCGGAAAACATCCGTCAGGACCCGGCGGCACTGGCCGATCTGCCGGTGTCACTGGAACCAGCCTTGGCACAGGACAGCGCGGATGAATCCAGCCGCGCGGGTGGCTGGCGCAGCGGCGATGCGCGCACGGTTCCGTTGCGTGAATTGGCGAGCATCGAAAGCAGTGAAGGCCCAAACCAGATCAATCGCGACAACGGCAAGCGCCGCATCGTGATCACCGCCAATGTGCGCGATCGTGATCTGGGTGGCTTCGTCAGTGAGCTGCAGCAGGCCATCGATGCGCAGGTGAAGGTGCCGGCGGGTTACTGGGTGGAATACGGCGGCAGCTTCGAGCAGCTGATCTCGGCCAGCCAACGTCTGGCGGTGGTGGTGCCGGTGACCTTGTTGTTGATCTTTGCGTTGTTGTTCTGGGCGTTTGGCTCGGTGCGTGATGCCGGCATCGTATTCAGCGGTGTGCCATTGGCGCTGACGGGTGGTGTGTTGGCGCTGGCGACGCGGGGCATTCCTTTGTCGATCTCGGCTGGTGTTGGTTTCATCGCGTTGTCCGGTGTTGCGGTGCTGAATGGGCTGGTGATGATCAGCTTCATCCGTCACCTGCGCGAACAAGGCCGTAGCCTGGATGTGGCTGTACGCGAAGGCGCGCTAGGCCGCTTGCGGCCTGTGCTGATGACCGCCTTGGTGGCATCGCTGGGCTTCGTGCCGATGGCCTTCAACGTCGGTGCTGGTTCGGAAGTGCAGCGGCCGCTGGCAACGGTGGTGATCGGCGGCATCGTGTCCTCGACGCTGCTGACCTTGCTTGTGTTGCCGGTGCTGTACCGCTGGCTGCATCGGAGCGGAAAGTAATGCTGCTTGGTTAGTAGCTCTTGCACCTCTTGAAGCCCCTCTCCGCACGGGAAAGGGGCTTCAATCAACAATCGTGATCGCATCTAATAGCCTGTCTAAAGTGTGGGCCCTTGGCCTTTTAAACAGAATTATTTAGCATGTTCGAGTAGTGCTCATTCAAGCTTAGTAGCCCCCGTTTTGGTGGCTCTCAATCAACGCCATTCCTTCATATTAGCTCGAACAAGGGCAGTAGAATGAAGTGACAACCTAGCGATCGCCATCTTGGTCGCGGTGGATTGAGTTGGAAGCGCTACTTCCTTGCCTGATTTGCGCAAGCTTGCCTGCTCAATTTCTGCCGGCTATTGATAGCAACTGCCTGACTTGCCATAGTTGGGTGTCATGAAAGTCGATGAGTATTTGGATGGAACCGAAAAATGCGAATGCAAAGATGATCGACATCGAGCCGGTGGCGAGGGCTATATTTGCTGGCCTAATAGCCGCGTTAGTTGTTCTGGTCTCGTTCGATGTGGGCTCTCGAATGCAGGTGGCATACTATGACGAGAATGTTGTGCTCGCGACTATGCTAATCGTGAGCGCAACTTTCATTGTAGTTATGTATATTATAGATAGACGTGCCATTAATGAATTTAAGTGCATGACCAAGAGTCTGCGCTTTGACTTGGTCGTCGCAGCCGCTTGCGGATCTTTAATCGCGGCGTATATATCTGAAGGTGCTTATTTTATTGCGTTACTTGGCAACGTTGAGTGCTACTGGGCCGCACTATTTCTCGCTATAGGTTGCACTGCGCTTGGCTCTAGTATTGTTAGGGGCGCGCCCGCTAGAGCGGTTTCAGAGTTAGGGGCGCAGTCCTTCCTGTCAGATCAGGAAATAGATGACGCTAAGGATGATATTCTCCAGAACCATGAGCAGGCTGAGAACTTCGCACGAGTAGTTGCAATGGAGAGTGCGAGAGGCTCTTTGGTGTTCGGGCTTGATGGTCCGTGGGGTGTCGGGAAAAGCAGCTTTATAAATTTGGCACAAAATACTTGGGATGATAATGATGAAATTATTGTCTTTCGTTTTGAGCCGCTGAAGTTTGGCGGGGAGAAAGACATGGTGAGGGCTTTCATTCGCGAGCTGTCCGGGCGGATCAGGTCTGAATTCTTTGCGCCAGAATTGCGCCCACTCGCGTCGAGGTATGCGAGGTTATTTAAGACTGACTCTGTCATTTCAATTCCTGGCTTCCGGGTTTCCTTTGATGAACAAGGAAGCACGATCGATGAGATAGTCAATGATGTGGACAGAGTGCTTGCTAGGATAAATCGGCGTGTAATCGTCGTAATAGATGATCTCGATCGAATTGATTATGAGGCTGTCACGCGTGTTTTGTTCATGGTTAGGCGCTCAATGTCGGCTACGAGAATCACATATATTCTTGTTTACGATACTGAGCGAATTGTCGCCAATTCGAGCGATAGTTCAACCCGTGAGTATTTGGAGAAGTTCGTTAACGCAAAAATTTCGCTGTTTGTTGACTTGAAAGATCTTGGGCGATTTTTGAGGACGGGCTGGAAGCTCTCGTTGCCATCTGAACATTCTTTGCAATCGCAAAGGGTGTTTGGCTTGCAATCCATACTTAGCGACTTGGCGTTGCTCCTGGAGGGGGACGAGGGCGGAAGTTACATAGGAATGGTCGGAAATGTCAGAAAGATTAAGCGGTTCATCAACGCGATGTTGTTGATGGGCATGGAGCGAGTGGAGTTCGATAAGACTGATTTTTCTCGACAGGACCTTGTGCACCTGATTTTATTGCACCTGAACCATCCGGGCGTTTTTAGGGATATCTACTCTCGTGAGGGTGAAAACAGGTCTGGTTTTTTTTCGGCAGTTCCAGCAAGTTCTCCCGGTGTTGTAGGTTATGAGAATCACTCTGACTTTATAGAGTACGTGAAGGGGCTGGACGGCGACTCAAAATATTTGATAAATCGGCTTTTTGATGTTGATACGCTTGGTATTCGCGGTGTGTCAAATGGTGGGCAGAATAAGGATCGTGCCTGCTTTAACTCATATGGGAGGCGGAACTTGGCTGCCTACCTTGGTTTGATTGTAAGGCTTATTGTCCCTAATCCTCTCGACACAGCGGCCGTCTACGAAGGATTGCTGGAAAGAATTAGAAAGGGCACTAAAGTGAGAGATGCCCTTAATGACTCGGTGCTTAAGGGCGATAGCGCGGCCCACGTTAAATTCTGGGGCTCTTTTGCGGCAGCGGTGCGAAGCTTCAGCAGCACTGATCGAGCGGATGCAATTAATTTGATAGTGAGTCTTCTTCCAAGTTATGACTCGGGCAGGGGGGCGGGCAGAGGGACGTCGCAGCGGTCGGACGTTATGTACTCTCTCGCGATCATAATAAACTCGGCTTTTGAAGATATTGATGCGTCGGATGCGGGTGCTGGTTCGCTGGCCATCAAGTATCGCAATCTTATACTCGGCGACGGTGATTCATTAGGAATCATTGATAGGCTTACGTCCCTCGACAGGGGGGCTCTTGGAATCCATGATCTGATGCTTTTTCGCCTCCTATGTTGTGCTGATAGAGGGAATCAGTTGCACAACATCCAGCTGTCTTTGGCTTTCGATGGTGAAAATGGGCAGCTGTCGTTTCGTCAAGCCAACTTTGTGATTGAAGGTGTCCGGGTTATTTCGCAGCGTTCTTTTCAGATATTCCGAGAAAGATACATTTCTAGTGGGATAAACTTTATGGTCGAGGCTGCTGGCGAGATGTCTTATCGTGCGTCGACCTTGGAAGTAGCGGTGCACGAAACCTGGACTGCTGGCTTCGTGGTCTATCAACTGTCCAATACTTTGGCTCCCACCGGGAGCGGAGTCGGGTGCGGTTATTTTGATGCGAGTGGGCGCGAGGATCAGCGAGGCATCTCGCTTGTAATGAATACCTACCTCTTTGAGGTTTGTTTCGCCCCGGTTAGTGAGTTGAATAAGTTCGCGTTTGCTGACTATTGTTTGGCAAGCTTTTCTCGTGACTACTTCGATGAAGGCGGTTCGGTGCCAACTCAGCAATCCCTAGAGGCTGGTTTGGATCCCGAGTCATTCCGGGCTTTCTGGGTGCGGTATGGTGATACTTATAGGCGTGCGAAGCTTGAACAGTATGAGCGCACGGTTGTAACCGTCAATTACTCGGCTGCATATTCTAAGTTGCCCGAGGTGTGGGATGTTCTCGATACGGCTTATGGGCTGGCTCGCACTGAGGAAGCCTAACTTGTGCGGTGTGGTATGTGTTTGCGGGTGGCGGTGGTGTCCATGTCTTAAGGGTTGCTTTTGTCGTGTTTTTCACAATCTACAAAATCAAGCTTAATTGGTGTTTTCAACCTATAGAGCATAAGGACGAGCCACTCCATGAGCGACTGCTGCGGCAAAACCCTGCAGGTCGAACGCATGCAGGCGCAGCAGCGCCGCGTGCTGTACCAGGTGCTGGCGATCAACCTGATCACCTTCGTGATGATGATGCTCGCCGCTTGGCATAGCGGCTCGGCCTCATTGCTGTCCGGCAGCCTGGACAACCTCGGCGATGCACTCACTTATGCACTCAGCCTTGCCGTGGTCGGCGCCAGCCTCGCCGCCAAGGCGCGCGTGGCCATGCTCAAGGCGGTATTCATCCTGTGCGCGGCAATCGCGGTCGCTGCAGGCATCGCCTGGAAGCTGGCCCATCCGCACCTGCCGCTGTTCGAAAGCATGGGCATCGCCGCCCTGCTCAACCTCGCCGCCAATCTGTTCTGTCTGCGCCTGCTGTGGCCGTACCGGCAGGGCGACATCAACCTGGCCTCGGCCTGGGCCTGCTCGTTGAATGACGTATACGAGGGTGGCGCGGTGATCCTGGCCGCGTTGGCGGTCTGGGCCTTCGGCGCCGGCTGGCCGGATCTGCTGATCGCAGTGGCCTTGCTGCTGCTGTTCCTGCGCTCGGCCTGGAAGGTGGCGCGGGCCGCATGGCGGGAACTGCGCTCAGTCTGAATGGGCGAAAAGCCGCCCGCACGGACTTGGATTTGCAAGCAAGGTCGGGTCTGGGCATAATACGCGGCTCGCTGTGTCCGGAATTCTCCGGATCGGTGGCCGGGAACACGTCATCTGGTCATCCTTGTCAGCGTAACCCTTTGATTCCCATGACGCGTGGCGGGTAACCGCCGGGGCCGCCGTCTTCCTGGCTAAGGAAGTCATCAACATTACCGAGGTGCGCAATGTCCCGCGTATGCCAAGTTTCCGGCAAGGGAGTGCAGACGGGTAACAACGTCTCGCACGCCAACAACAAGACCCGTCGTCGTTTCCTGCCGAACCTGCACGAGCGCCGTTTCTGGGTTGCCAGCGAGAACCGCTGGATCAAGCTTCGTGTTTCCGCGCATGCACTGCGCACCATCGACAAGAACGGTATCGACTCCGTTCTGGCTGAGCTGCGTGCGCGCGGCGAAAAGGTCTGAGGAGTAGACGATCATGGCAGGCAAGCGCGATAAGGTCCGTATGATTTCCTCGGCCGGTACTGGCCACTTCTATACGACCGACAAGAACAAGAAGAACACCCCGGGGAAGATGGAATTCCTCAAGTACGATCCGGTTGTTCGTAAGCACGTGATGTACAAGGAAGGCAAGATCAAGTAATCCTCCGGGGTTGTTTGAGCTGCTGTTCCAAGCAGAACCCGCCGAAAGGCGGGTTTTGTGTTTCAGATCTGTGAAAAAGTTCCCGCCCTGCAAGCATGAATACATGCCCGTGCAGCATCAGGCGGGGGTACTGCATCGCCTACAATCGGGCAGATGAGTGTTATTGATACCCCTGCATTGTGTGATCTGGCCATCATTGGTGGTGGCGCCGCCGGCGTACTTGCCGCCATCGGTGTACTGCGTGGCGCAAGCCAGCCGCTGCGGCTGCTGGTGATCGAGCCCAACCTGCCGTTGGCCCGTGGCGTGGCCTATGCCACCACCCGCGACGAGCACGTACTGAACGTGCCGACCGCCAAGATGAGCGGTTTTCCTGAACAAGCCGAGGATTTCCTCGACTACCTGTGTGAAGTGCAGGCCTTTCCGGCGCTTTCGCGGGAACAGCTGGCCGGGCAGTTCGTGTCGCGTCGTTACTACGCCGACTACCTGCGCCAACGTCTGCAGCAGGCAGTGGACGCCAGTCCTGCGCAATTGGAGATTCTGGCTGCGCGGGTACAGACGCTGCAGCCCAACGGCGAAGGCGTATTGCTGACGCTGGATTCGGGCCGGCCGCTGCAGGCTGGGCGGGTCATTCTGGCGGTGGGCAATGCGCTGCGGCCATTGCCGGCGCGCGGCGCCAGCAGTCTGGCCGACGGCAAGCGCGTAGAGGCCTGGGATTACGCAGCACTCGACAGCATTGCCGACAACGCCGACGTGGCGATCATTGGTTCCGGCCTGAGCATGGCCGACAGTGTGGCGACGCTGCAGGCCAGTGGTCATCGCGGCCGTATCCATGTGATGTCGCGGCATGCGTTGCTGCCGCTGCCGCATGCCAAGGGTGCGGCGGCCGACTACGATCCGGAACCGTTGCTGGCAATGAATCTGCGCCAGCGCATGCACGCGCTGCGATGTCATGCGGCCGAAGCGGCGACGCGTGATATTCCGTGGCAGAGCGTGATGGAGCGTATCCGTCCGCTGGGCCAGCGGTTGTGGCAAACCCTTTCATTCGACGACCAGCGTCGCTTCCTGCGCCATGTGGTGCGTTACTGGGACGTGCATCGCCACCGCATCGCCGCGCCGCTGCATGCGCAGCTGCTGGAGCTGCAAAAAGCTGATCGCCTGCAGCTGCACCGCGGTCGCCTGGAAACCGCCGTTGCCGAAGGCGCCTGCGTGCGTCTGACCGCCCAGGATCGCTGGCGTCAGCCGCTGCAGCTGGAAGTGCAGTGCGTGGTCAACGCCACCGGCGTTGAGATGCGTGCACAGGCGATGCGCAATCCGCTGCTGCAGCAGTTGCTGGGCAGTGGCGTGGGCCGCGCCGGCCCGCATGGGATTGGTCTGGATACAGCGCCGGACGGCAGCTTGATCGATGCTGATGGCGTGGTTGAGGCGCGCGTACAGGTCTTGGGTAGCCTACGTATCGGCAGCCTGTGGGAAAGCCTGGCGATTCCTGAATTGCGTGGGCAGGCGGCAGCGGCGGCAAAGCAAGCGCTGTAGGCAGGCTGTCGGTAGTGCCGAGCCATGCTCGGCAGGGGCCTTCCAAGTAATCCCAAGGTAGTGCCGAGCCATGCTCGGCAGGGGCATTACCGGTAAAGCTCCTGCCGAGCATGGCTCGGCACTACAGGGGCGGCCCCTGCCCGACGGGAAGCCTTGCTCCGCTTCCCGTAAAATGGGCGCATGGATGTCTCCCACTTGCTCGACGGGCTGAACGCAGCCCAGCGCGAGGCCGTTTCCGCGCCTCTTGGTCACCACCTGATTCTTGCCGGCGCCGGTTCCGGCAAGACGCGCGTGCTTATCCATCGCATCGCCTGGCTTACCGAAGTCTGTGGCGTGCCTGCGCACGGCATTTTCGCGGTCACCTTCACCAACAAGGCGGCCGGCGAAATGCGCCACCGCATCGACCTGCAGCTGAGCAAGGGCAGCCGCGGCATGTGGATCGGCACCTTCCACGGCTTGGCCCATCGCCTGCTGCGCCTGCACTGGGGCGACGCCAAGCTGCCCGAAGCCTTCCAGGTGATGGATTCGGACGACCAGCTGCGCATGATCAAGCGCGTGGTGCAGCAGCTGGAGCTGGACGACAGCAAGTACCCGCCCAAGCAGGTGATGTGGTGGATCAACACGCAGAAGGATGAAGGCCGCCGCCCGCAGCACATCCAGCCCGAACCGCATGACCAGTGGGGCGAAACCCTGCGCCAGGCCTATGCGGCCTACCAGGAGCGCTGTGACCGTGCCGGTCTGGTCGACTTCGCCGAGCTGCTGTTGCGCGCGCATGAACTGCTGCGCGACAACCCGGCGCTGCTTTCGCATTACCGCGCCCGCTTCCGCGAGATCCTGGTCGACGAGTTCCAGGACACCAACGCCATCCAGTACGCCTTCGTGCGCGTGCTGGCCGGCGACAGTGCGCATGTGTTCGTGGTCGGTGACGATGACCAGGCCATCTATGGCTGGCGCGGTGCCAAGGTCGAGAACGTGCAGCGCTTCCTCAAGGATTTCCCGGGCGCGCAGACCATTCGCCTGGAGCAGAACTACCGTTCCACCGCCAACATCCTCGGTGCCGCCAATGCGGTGATCGCGCACAACCCGGACCGCATCGGCAAGGAGTTGTGGACCGATAGCGGTAACGGTGATCCGATCGACCTGTTCGCCGCCTACAACGAGATGGACGAGGCGCGTTACCTGGTCGAGCGTGCACGACAGTGGGTGCGTGATGGCGGCAGCTATGGCGACGTCGCCGTGCTCTACCGCAGCAACGCGCAGTCACGCGCCTTCGAAGAAGCCCTGCTCAGCGAGCAGGTGCCGTACCGCGTCTACGGTGGCATGCGCTTCTTCGAGCGTGCAGAAATCAAGGACGCGCTGGCTTACCTGCGCTTGATGACCAACCGCAACGACGATGCGGCGTTCGAGCGCGCGGTGAACACGCCGACGCGCGGCATCGGCGAGCGCACCCTGGACGAAGTGCGGCGCATCGCACGGCAGCAGGCGCTGCCGTTGTGGGAAGCGGCGATGCTGGCCACGCAGGGCACCGACCTGACCTCGCGCGCGAAGAACGCCTTGGCCGGCTTCATCAATCTGGTGCAGCAGATCACCGCCGAAACTGGCGAGATGGATCTGTCCGAGCGCATCGACCATGTACTGTCGCGTTCGGCCTTGCGTGAGCACTGGGGCAAGGAAAGCCGCAACGCGCTGGATTCGGAATCGCGTACCGACAACCTCGACGAATTGATCTCGGTGGCCTCACGCTTCGTGCGTCGCGAAGACGATATCGAAGAGGGGGCCGAGGACATGAGCGAGCTGGTTGCGTTCCTGTCCTACGCCTCGCTGGAGGCCGGCGAAGGCCAGGCACAGGCAGGAGAGGAGGGCGTGCAGCTGATGACGCTGCACTCGGCCAAGGGCCTGGAATTCCCGCTGGTGTTCCTGGCCGGTATGGAAGAAGGTTTGTTCCCCAGCGCACGCTCGCTGGAGGAAAGCGGTCGCCTGGAAGAAGAGCGGCGCCTGGCCTACGTCGGCATCACTCGCGCCCGCCAGAAGCTGGTGCTGGGCTATGCCGAATCGCGCCGCATCCATGGCCAGGACAATTACAGCCTGCCGTCACGCTTCCTGCGCGAGATCCCGCGCGAGCTGCTCAACGAAGTTCGCCCCAAGGTACAGGTCTCGCGCCCCGCCTCGCTTGGTGCAAGCCGGTCGATGGGCGGCCACGCCAACATCGAAAAGCCGCCGATCAAGCTCGGTGCGTTGGTGAATCACCCGAAGTTCGGCGAAGGCATGGTCACCGACTACGAAGGCAACGGTCAGCACGCACGCGTGCAGGTCGAGTTCGCCGACGCCGGTAGCAAGTGGTTGGTGATGGCGTATGCGAATTTGACTGTGATTTGATGCGTCTGTGGGTGCCGGCGGTTTGTCGGTGCCCATTGTCTGTGCGAAAGGCTGCCGAGCATGGCTCGGCACTACAGGTGGGTTGCGTGATTCCTCAGCTGGTCCCAATCCAGATCGAACTTGGCGAGGTATTTGCGCAGGCGGTCGGCATCATTGGTGCTGGCGCGCTGGGTACGTGATACCGCGAACAGTTCGCGGCCGGCGGCAGACAGGCTTTTCGAGCGGAGGCAGACGCGCACCACTTCCTCAAGTTGCACGCGATCGAAACGGTCAAGCTGGTTTGTCGCATCGCCCAGCAATGCCTGCAATGGTGAAACGTCATCGCCACCGTGCCATTGCGTGCGCAGGCGGTCGATCTCCTCATCGACGCCGTCGGTCTGGATGCGGCCGGCATTGGCCAGCGTCGCCATTCGAACCACGCTGGCGCCGAGGTCGCGGAAGTTGCCGCGCCATGCCGCCTCGGTGCTGGTGGCAAAGCTCAGGTAGCGACTGCGTGCCTCGGCGTTGAAGCGCACGCGTTCGTGCTGTTCGCGTGACCAGCGCTCCAGTTCGAATTCCAGGTTGGGTTCGATGTCCTCGCTGCGTTCGGCCAGGCCGGGCAGTTGGTAGGTCCACAGGTTCAGGCGCGCCAGCAGGTCTTCACGGAAGCGACCTTGGCGGACGTCGTGCTGCAGATCGCGGTTGGTGCCGGCGATCAGCTGGAAATCACTTTCCACTTCTCGGTCACTGCCGACCGGCAGGAAGCGCTTCTCTTCCAGTGCGCGCAGCAGCATGGCTTGTTCGTCGGCGCCCAGTTCGCCGATCTCGTCGAGGAATAGCAGGCCTTGATGGGCCGAACGCAGCAAGCCGGCACGGTCGCTGCTGGCGCCGGTATACGCCCCCTTGGTGTGGCCGAACAAGGTGCTCATTGCGCCATCGCCACGCAGGGTGGCGCAGTTCACTTCTACGAAGCGGCCGGGCAACTGGTGCTTGAGCTTCTTCAGTTCGAACACGCGTTTGGCCAGCTGGCTCTTGCCGGCACCGGTGGGGCCGGTCAGCAGCATCGGGGCGCGCGAGCGCGTGGCCACTTTTTCGATCTGCTCGATCATCCGGTTGAAAGCCGGGTTGCGGGTGGCGATGCCGCTCTTGAGCAGGTCGCGGTCCTGCAGCTGTTGCTGGGCGAAGCGCTGGGCGATGTGGTCGTAGCGCGACAGGTCCAGGTCAATCACGGCATGGCTGCCAGGGTCGCCATTGGCCTGCTTGCGCGGTGGCGAGGTCTGCAGCAGGCGGCCGGGAAAGTGGCGGCTCTCGGTCAGCAGGAACCAGCAGATCTGGGTGACGTGGGTGCCGGTAGTGATGTGGACGTAGTAGTCCTCTTCGTCCGGCTGGAACGGGTAGGCCGCCAGGAAGTCATGCATGCGGGCGTATACGCCCTCGAACTCCCACGGATCGATCAGGTAGGTGTCATGCAGGCGAACCTCGGTGGCTGGTGATACCAGTGCCAGGTCTTCCTGTACCTGCGTGGCCAGTCGGTTGAAGCGGCGCCGGTCCAGCATCAGCTCGATGCGATCGGGCTGGAAGTCCTCGTGCATACCCAAGGCGACCGTGGGCCGCCATTTCTCCCAGCGACCGGGGCCGCTGCCAAGGTCGAGCTGTGTGCCGAGCATGCCGAAGACTACCTGACGCTTGGACATATCCATTCCTATAAATAGCGCGCGGAAAGTATACGTAATGTCCGGTTGTGGGCGCGCGATCTTTCTCCGGGAATGGATAAATATCTTTATTAATCAATGAATTGATCTAGATTTCGAAAAGTTGGCACGGCCATTGCGTTGTATAGGGCCAAGAGAGAGGCGGGCAGTTCCCGCCGAGGAGACACGAAATGGCCAACGCAAACCTGTTCGCATCCTTCCGTGGCGCGCTGCTGCCGAAGGCGACGGTGCGCAACGAAGCCGGTGGATCGGCCTATGCCCGTGACCCGCGTGCGGCCTTGGCCCTGTTCGCCGCCACCGGATGCTTGAACAGCACCTTCTACGCCAGCGCCGATGGACAGCTGGAGCAGGTGCAGGCGCTGTGCAACGAGGTCGATGCCGGCTTCATCGCCCGCACTGCTGCTTATGCCCACGGCGTGGCGCATATGAAGGACGTGCCGGCGCTGCTGTTGGCGATGCTGACCGTGCGTGATGGCGAGGCATTTGCCGCTGCCTTCCCGCATGTGATCGACAACGGCCGCATGCTGCGTACCTTCGTGCAGATCATGCGCAGTGGTCGGGTAGGTCGCCGTTCGCTGGGGTCGTTGCCGAAGCGCTTGCTGCGGCAGTGGCTGGAGCAGGCCTCGCCGAGGTCGATCATCCGCGCGGCGATCGGCAACCAGCCGTCGCTGGCCGATGTGATCCGCATGGTCCACCCCAAGCCGTTGGATGCCGCGCGTGAGGCGCTGTATGCCTGGGTGATCGGGCGGCCGTACGAGGAAGCGCTGCTGCCGACGGAACTGCGTGCCTACGAAGCGTTCAAGCGCGATCCGCGCGGGATGCTGCCGGACCTGCCGTTCCAGTACTACAGCGCGCTGGCATTGGATGCCGCGCAGTGGTCGGTACTGGCACGCAACTCGTCCTGGCAGCAGCTGCGGATGAACTTGAACACCTTTGCCCGTCACGGTGTGTTCGAGGACGAATCCATGGTTGCCGAAGTGGCAGCGAAGCTGCGTGATCCGCGGCAGATCGCCCGTTCGCGGGTGCTGCCTTACCAGTTGCTGATGGCATACCACGCCGGCGCTGCACTGCCGCGTCCGATCCTGGACGCGCTGCAGGACGCGATGGAAGTGGCGACCGCTTCGGTGCCGGCATTGCAGGGCAAGGTGGTGGTGGCGGTGGATGTCTCCGGTTCGATGCAGTGGCCGGTGACCGGCTATCGCAAGGGAGCAAGCTCGGCGGCGCGTTGCGTCGACGTGGCGGCCCTGATCGCGGCCTGCGTGTTGCGCGGTCACCCGCAGGCGCAGGTGTTGCCCTTCGATACTGAGGTGCATCCGCAGCAGTTGAATCCGCGTGACAGCGTGATGACCTTGGCGCGGCAGCTGGCGATCAATGGTGGCGGCACCTCGGTAAGTGCGCCGCTGGCCTACTTGAACCGCAAGCGGGCGCAGGTGGATCTGCTGGTGTTGGTGTCGGACAACGAAAGCTGGCGTGACACCCGCGGCAACCGTGAGACCGCAACCATGCGTGAGTGGGCCGCGCTGAAGGCGCGTTGCCCGCAGGCGCAGCTGGTCTGCATCGACCTGCAGCCGGTGTCCAGCAGCCAGACGGTTGAGCGCGAAGACGTGCTGCATATAGGCGGCTTCAGCGACGCGGTGTTCGAGCTGCTGGCCAATGCCAGCCTGCCGTCGGCACAGCGTCCGCGTTGGGTGGAGCGGATCGCGGCAATGGATCTTTAAGGGCGATACGGATGTCGCCGATGTGATGCCCGGCCGGCAATGGGGCCGGCCGGGCCTGGAGAATTGATTTCATGGGAGAAGGCGGATGCCGGCCTGACTACATTGGTTGTTCACTCCGGTTCGAATCCGGAGGGTCAGTCCAACCCTTGCCGTCTGCTCCCACCCTTCAATGTCGGCGTGTACGAATGCCGATGGAACTACAGCCTTTCACGCTCCAGGTCGCGGGTTCGATCCCCGCTCGATGCCGCAATGCATCGGTAGCTCAGTGGTTAGAGCAGGATCGCCGCCTTGCCCTCGTGGCAGCGCGGTGAAGCGTTCCATCATTCTTGTCGTATAAGCCGGCACCCTATTCGCATTACTTCGTGCTTCGGCATGAAAAAGCTTCAACGTCGGCACGCACGAATGCCGAAGGAACTACAGCCCCTTAAGCTCCGGGTCGCGGGTTCGAATCCCGCCCGCTGTGGAGACGCAGCGGTAGCTCAGTCAGGTAGAGCAGGATGTTCCTTCAAACCTCGTCGTGCAGGCCGGCACCTTTTTAGATGTTTCATGCGGTGAATGCAGGTGGAACTACAAAGGCAGCCCTACGGGGTCGGGTTCGACTCCCGGCCGCAACGCCAGACACATATTTGGTGTTGCGGTCAGTTCCACCGCCCTTTGTCACCGCACCTTTGGATTTGAAGATGACAGGAAAGCCATCAATGAACGACACCAATTACAACGTGATCCAGGAGCCGGGTGCGGCACCGATCAAGCTGTGGACGCGCGGCGTGCCACTGGAGGACGAAGCCCGCGAGCAGCTGAAGAACATCGCGCGCCTGCCCTTCATCCATCAATGGGTGGCGGTGATGCCTGACGTGCATCTTGGCAAGGGCGCAACCGTGGGTTCGGTAGTGCCAACCATCGGCGCCATCATTCCTGCTGCAGTCGGTGTGGATATCGGCTGCGGCATGATCGCCACCCGTACCACGCTGACCGCCAGCGACCTGCCGGACAATCTGTCCGCCCTGCGCAGCGCGATTGAACGCGCAGTGCCGCACGGTCGCAGCGTGACCCGTGGCAGCCGTGACAAGGGCAGCTGGGATACGCCGCCGGAGCTGGCGGTGGAAGGCTGGTCGCAGCTTGCGGCCGACTTCGCCTTGATCTGCGAGCGTCATCCAAAGCTGAAGAACACCAACAACCTCAAGCATCTGGGAACGCTGGGTACCGGCAACCACTTCGTCGAGGTGTGTCTGGATGAAGAGCAGCGCGTGTGGTTCATGCTGCACTCCGGTTCGCGTGGCGTTGGCAACGCCATCGGCACCTACTTCATCGAGCTGGCCAAGCAGGAAATGCGTCGTTGGATGATCAACCTGCCGGACCAGGATCTTGCCTATCTGCCGGAGGGCAGCGCGCACTACGGTGACTACGTGTTCGCGGTGGACTGGGCACAGCGTTTCGCCCGTATCAACCGCGAGGTGATGATGCGCAATGTGGTTGCGGCCGCACGTACCGTGATCAGCAAGCCGTTCGAGGCCCAGGCCGAGGCGGTCAACTGTCACCACAACTACGTCAATCGCGAGCACCACTTCGGCAAGGATGTGCTGGTGACGCGTAAGGGGGCGGTGAGTGCGCGCAAGGGCGAGATGGGCATCATTCCGGGCAGCATGGGCGCCAAGAGCTTCATCGTGCGCGGGCTGGGCAACGAGGACAGCTTCCACAGCTGCAGCCACGGTGCCGGCCGTGTAATGAGCCGTACCAAGGCGCGCAAGCTGATCAGCGTGGATGACCACATCAAGGCCACCGCGCATGTGGAATGCCGCAAGGACGCCGAGGTGGTGGATGAGTCACCGGCCGCCTACAAGTCGATCGAGGCGGTGATGGAGGCGCAGCGCGATCTGGTTGAGATCATGCATACCTTGCGTCAGGTGGTATGTGTGAAGGGATAGGGCAACATGGCGCTCCACTGCGGTGGGGCGCCAAAGGAAGGCAAGACAATGGAAATGATTGAGATAGATGGAACCCAGGGCGGCGGGCAACTGCTGCGCTCTGCGCTGAGTTTGAGCCTGTGCACCGGGATAGGCTTTGCCATGCAGGACATTCGCGCCAAGCGTTCACGGCCGGGACTGATGCGTCAGCATCTGACCGCGGTCAACGCCGCGGCGCAGATCAGCAATGCACAAGTAGAAGGCGCAGCCCTGGGTGCGACCACGCTGCGCTTCGTGCCGAGCGCCGTGCATGCCGGTGATTATCACTTCGCCATCGGCAGTGCTGGCTCGGCCACGCTGGTGTTGCAGACCGTGCTGCCCGCCTTATGGCAGGCAGCAGCGCCGTCGCGTGTGCGTCTGGAAGGCGGTACACATAATCCGATGGCGCCGAGTGCTGACTTCATCAGCAGCGCCTATCTACCAGCGCTGGCGCGGATGGGCGTGCAGGCGGAGTTGCAGTTGCATACCCCGGGCTTCCATCCGGCCGGCGGCGGCGCGCTGGAGGCGACGGTGCATGCTTGCCCGCAACTGCTGCCGCAGGAGTTCAGCGTGCGCGGGCCCTTGCAGGCGCTGGAGGCGCAGGTGCTGGTGTCGGGACTGCCCGCCGCCATCGGCCAGCGTGAGTTGGATGCACTGGCGCGGCGGTTTGGCGTGGACGCGCATCCGCGGCATGTGCAGGTGGTGCGGCCGGCCTTGGGTCCGGGTAATGTGGCCTCGATGACGCTGCGCCATGACATGCATGTGGAACATTTCGACAGCCACGGCGAGCGCGGGCTGGCTGCCGAGGACGTGGCAGGCCGGCTGGCCGATACCGTGCAGGCCTACCTGGATGGCGGTGCCTGCGTGGGCGAGCACCTGTCCGACCAGTTGCTGCTGCCGATGGCGCTGGCCGGCGGCGGCCGCTTCACCACCGCCACGCTCAGCGACCATCTGCGCAGCAATGCGCGGCTGATCGAGAAGTTCCTGCCGGTGGAATTCGACTGGCAGCAACGCGGACCACACTGGGAGGTATGGGTCAGCGCCTGATCGGCCCGGTTTGATCTTGCGCAAGGCATGGGGGCAACATCGGGTGTGCAATGGTGTCACCACCACCCTTTCCTGCAAGGAGAACTGCCATGTACAAGCGCATCCTGATCGCCACCGACGGTTCCGAGCTTTCCGCCAAGGGCCTGGCCAAGGGTCTGGAGCTGGCCGCCCAGTTGGGCGCACATGCCGACATCGTCACCGTCTCCGAGCCGTGGGCGGTGGGCATGTACGATGCCATGGGCTGGAGTGCCGGCTACGAGGCCAGCCCGGAGTACAAGAAAGACCGAGAGGAAGCCGCGCAGAAGATCCTGCAGCCGGCGCTGGAGGCAGCCCATGCGGCCGATGTGGCCGACGTGCAGACCCACCACGTGCTGGACCGCTACGCCGCCGACGGCATCATCGACACCGCCAAGGCCTGCAACAGCGACCTGGTGGTGATGACCTCGCACGGCCGCCGTGGCGTCACCCGGGTCCTGCTGGGCAGCCAGACCTCCGAAGTGCTGGCCCGCAGCACGGTACCGGTGCTGGTGATCCGCTGAGGGCTTTGAGCCCCCTCCCTTTCGCGCAGCGCAGGGGAGGGCTGGGGAGGGGGGCTTCTCGCCGTGGCCCCAAAGAAACCAGAACCCAGAATCAACAAAGCCCTCGATAGAGGGCTTTTGCCCCCTCCCTTTTGCCGAAGGCAAAGGGGAGGGCTGGGGAGGGGTGCTTTCCGCTGCGGCCCCAAAAGAAGCCAGTTACCAGAATCAACAAAGCCCTCGATCGAGGGCTTTGTTCTGCCGGGGGAATTGGCCTGTTGGTCTTCAGGCTTGGCCGCCAAAGGCACCCCTCCCCAACCCTCCCCTCCGTGCTGCGCACGCAAGGGAGGGAGCAAGCTCACCAGCTATACAGCTTCCAATACACCGGCTTGGTGCCGTCCTTGTCGCTGTCCATGCGGCCGTCGCCATCGCGGTCGTACATGTAGAACGGGGCGCCACGGGCCGGGGTCACCTTGACCATGCGCAGGGTGCCGCCGACGCGGTATTCCTCGATGGTGTCGCCGTTGTCCATCGCCTTGCGGGTGACATCCGCGCCTTTGACATCTACCGGTGGCGAGCCATCGCCGAGGGTGGCGCAGCCGGCCAGGGCCAGCAGGGGGATCAGCAGCAAGGATTTCATGGTGGTGCTTCCTTCGGTGGGAATGGTCCGATTATGCCTGTCCACATGCGACAACGGCCCGCCGCGTAGAATCAGCGCATGAGCAGATTAGTCCTTATAGACGGTTCCAGTTACCTGTACCGCGCGTTCCACGCGCTCCCGCCACTGACCAACGCCAATGGCGAGCCGACCGGCGCGCTGTTTGGCGTGGTCAACATGCTGCGTTCCACGCTGAAAGAGAAGCCGGAGTACGTCGCCTTCGTGGTCGATGCGCCGGGCAAGACCTTCCGCGACGACATGTATGCCGAGTACAAGGCCAACCGTCCGCCGATGCCCGACGACCTGCGTTCGCAGGTGCAGCCGATGTGCGACATCGTGCAGGCGCTGGGCATCGACATCCTGCGCGTTGACGGCGTCGAAGCCGATGACGTGATCGGCACGCTGGCGCTGGCCGCCGCTGCGGATGGGCTGGATGTCACCATCTCCACCGGCGACAAGGATTTTGCCCAGTTGGTGCGCCCGGGCGTGGCGCTGGTCAATACCATGACCGGCAGCCGCACCGATTCGGACGCGGCAGTGATGGAAAAATTCGGCGTGCATGCCGAGCAGATCGTCGACTACCTTGCCTTGATGGGCGACACCGTCGACAACGTGCCGGGCGTGGAGAAGTGCGGGCCCAAGACCGCCGCCAAGTGGCTGGCCGAGTACAACGATCTGGATGGCGTGATCGCCGCCGCCCCGAGCATGAAGGGCAAGATCGGCGAAAACCTGCGCGCCGCGCTGCCGCGCCTGCCGTTGAACCGCGATCTGGTCACCATCCGCACCGACGTGCCGCTGGAACAGGGTCCGCGCGACCTGCAGCTGCGCGAGCAGGACGTGGAGTCGCTGCGCGGCCTGTACGCGCGCTACGGCTTCACCCAGGCGCTGCGCGAGCTGGGCGGGGTAGCCGCGCCGGACGTCGGTGCCGACAGCAAGCCCAGCCTGCGCGGCACTGCCGCCGGTTACGCCAAGGCAGCAGATAGTGAGCCGGTTGTTGGCCTTGATCCTGCGATGGCGCAAAAGGGTGAATACGAAACGGTATTCACCAGCGAACAATTGCAGGCCTGGGTGGAACGTCTGCAGGCCGCCGACGAATTCGCCTTCGATACCGAAACCGATGCGCTGGATGCGATGCGCGCCAACCTGGTCGGCATCAGCCTGGCGGTAGAGGTTGGCAAGGGTGCGTATATCCCGGTCGGCCATATCTATCCGGGTGCGCCGGCGCAGCTGCCGATGCAGCAGGTGCTGGATGCGCTCAAGCCGCTGCTGGAGGACGCCAGCAAGAAGAAGCTCGGCCAGCATGGCAAGTACGACATCCATGTGCTGCGCCGCCACGGCGTCGACGTGCAGGGTTATGCCGACGACACCATGCTGGAAAGCTTCGTGCTCAACTCCACCGCCACCCGCCATGACATGGACTCGTTGGCGCAGCGCTACCTCGGCTACACCACCACCAAGTTCGAGGAAGTGGCGGGCAAGGGCGCGAAGCAGATTTCCTTCGCCCAGGTCGGCATCGACGAGGCCGGCGCCTACGCCGCTGAGGACGCTGACATCACCTTGCGCCTTCACCGCGTATTGGGCCCGCAGCTGGCGGCGGTGCCGTCGTTGGAGAGCGTGTATCGCGATATCGAAATGCCGCTGGTGCCGGTGCTGGCACGTATCGAAGCCAACGGCGTACGCATCGATGCGGCCGAACTGAAGCGGCAGAGCAGCGATCTGTCCGCGCGCATGCTGGCCGCACAGCAGAAGGCCACCGAGCTGGCGGGCCACACCTTCAATCTGGATTCGCCCAAACAGCTGCAGGCTGTGCTGTTCGACGAGCTCGGCTTGCCGGCGCTGGTGAAGACCCCCAAGGGCCAGCCCAGCACCAACGAAGAGGCGCTGGAGGCGATTGCCGAGCAGCATGAGCTGCCGCGGATAATCCTGGAGTACCGTGGGCTGGCCAAGCTGCGCAGCACCTATACCGACAAGCTGCCGGAGATGGTCAACCCGGATACCGGCCGCGTGCACACCAGTTATCACCAGTCAGGTGCAGCGACTGGGCGGCTGTCCTCGTCCGACCCCAACCTGCAGAACATCCCGGTACGCACCGACGATGGCCGGCGCATCCGTCAGGCCTTTGTCGCACCTCCGGGGCGCAAGCTGATGGCCTGCGATTACTCGCAGATCGAACTTCGGATCATGGCGCATCTGTCCGAAGACCCGGGGCTGGTGCGTGCGTTCGAGCAAGGTGCCGACGTGCATCGCGCCACCGCCGCCGAAGTGTTTGGTCGCGCGCTGGACGAAGTGACGCCGAACGAGCGCCGCGCGGCCAAGGCGATCAACTTCGGCCTGATGTACGGCATGAGTGCGTTTGGTCTGGCCAAGAACCTCGGCATCGACCGTGGCCAGGCGCAGGATTATGTGGCGCTGTATTTCAGCCGCTATCCGGCGGTGCGCGACTTCATGGAGCGCATGCGCGTGCAGGCGCGTGAGCAGGGTTATGTGGAGACCCTGTTTGGTCGCAGGCTGTACTTGAACGACATCAACGCCCGCAACCAGGGCCTGCGTGCCGGCGCCGAGCGCGCTGCCATCAACGCACCAATGCAGGGCACTGCGGCGGACATCATCAAGCGCGCGATGGTCAGCGTGGACGGTTGGCTGCAGGGGCACAGTGACAAGGCCAAGATGATCCTGCAGGTGCACGATGAACTGGTGTTCGAGGCGGACATCGCATTCATCGACACCTTGCGTGCCGAAGTTGAGCAACGGATGGCAGCGGCCGCGAGCCTGCGTGTGCCCTTGGTAGTCGATACCGGAATCGGGGAAAATTGGGACGAAGCTCATTGATTTTCTAGTTTCTTAACTAGAAAGTTTTAGTAAATGAAACAATGCGTCGCGTTACAGCGCATTTATTAAATATCTCTGATATTCGGCAGATGAATCTGTCCTTAATTCTCTTGAGAGAACGACAGAATCTTCACGATCCATCAAGGTTGGGAATGCTCATATAGTCCGCGACAGACGCAACGTCTGTCGCGGATCTCTCCCATCCCCTGGAGCAGATCTCGGAGCGGGGATTCCTCCCCAAATGCCCGCTCCCCGGCCCCGTCGACCCCCCCCTGGTCGGCGGGGCTTCTTTTTTGGGCGAATGAAACAATTCCGGCAGGCGTTGATGCCGCCGGACTGCTCGCATCATCTTTATCCGCGATGGCCGAGGATGGCGTCATCGAGTGATGGAGGGGAATCATGTCCGATCTTTTTGCGCTGGCGATGCCGTGGTGGGAATTCATCCTGCGCGCGGTGATTGTCTATGTCGTGGTGCTGGTGATGGTGCGGTTGGCAGGCAAGCGCACGCTGGGCCAGTTCACCCCGTTCGACATGTTGTTGCTGGTGTTGTTGGGCAATGCCGTGCAGAACGCCTTGCTGGGGCCGGATACGTCATTGGGCGGCGGCCTGTTGCTGGCGCTGACGCTGATCAGCTTGAACTACTTCGTGGGCTGGATAACCACCCGCAGCCCGGCCGTGGAGCGGATGATCGAAGGTGAGCCGGTGGTACTCGCGCGTCACGGCCATGTGCTGCAGAAGGTGCTGCGGCGCGAGCTGGTGAGCAAGGCCGATTTCGCCAAGGCGATGCGCGACGCAGGTTGCGACGACGTGGATGAAGTAGACCTGGCGTTACTGGAAACCAACGGCCACATCACCATCATCCTCAAGAAGGACAAAATGTAGCGCCGAGCCATGCTCGGCAGAAGCCTTGCCAGGAATTCGAACTTGTGGGAGCGGCGTACGCGGCGAAGCTCGTGATCCATCCGATTGCAGGCATTGCTGCAATTTCATTGCTGTCGGCTTCGCGGCTTACGCCTCTCCTACAAGGCTGCTTGTAAAGCCCCTGCCGAGCATGGCTCGGCACTACGGTTTTACAGCCAATCGCGTGGGACCAGGTACTCGGCCAGGCGCGCTTCGTCGCTTCCGGTGTCCGGGGTGTAGCCGTACTCCCAGCGCACGCGCGGTGGCAGGCTCATCAGGATGCTCTCGCTGCGGCCGCCACTCTGCAGGCCGAACAAGGTGCCGCGGTCGTAGACCAGATTGAACTCGACGTAGCGACCACGACGGTATAGCTGGAACTCGCGTTCGCGTTCGCCATACGGCGTGTCCTTGCGGCGTTCGACGATGGGCAGGTAGGCATCGAGGAAGCCGTCGCCAACCGCCTGCATGTAACTGAAGTCGGTTTCGAAGTCGCCGTGCAGGTCGTCGAAGAACAGGCCACCTACACCGCGCGTTTCATTGCGGTGCTTGAGGAAGAAATACTCATCGCACCAGCGCTTGTGGGCGGCATAGCGGTCAGTGCCGTAAGGCGCACACAGCTCACGGGCAACCGTGTGCCAATGCTGCACGTCTTCGTCGAACGGGTAGAACGGGGTCAGGTCGAAGCCGCCGCCGAACCAGGCCGCCACCGTCTTGCCATCCAGTTCGGCCTGGAAGTAGCGCACGTTGGCGTGGGTGGTCGGGAGGTAGGGGTTGCTGGGGTGGAACACCAGCGACACGCCACAGGCGCGCCAGGACGCTCCTGCGAGCTCCGGGCGGTTGGCCGAGGCGGAGGGTGGCAGGCGGGTGCCGGCGACGTCGGAGAAGCCGATGCCGGCCTGCTCGAACACCGCGCCATCGCGCAGGATGCGGGTGCGGCCACCGCCGCCTTCGGCGCGCTGCCAGCGGTCTTCGTTGAAACGGGCCTGGCCGTCGGCCTGCTCGATGGCGGCGCAGATGCGGTCTTGCAGGTCGGTCAGATAGTCGCGTACGCGGTCGAATTCGTTCATGTGCGTACTGTAGCGCAGGCCGCTGCTGCGGCCTGCGCCTTGAGCCTTACTTGCGCAGCGATTTGCCCTTGCTGGGTGCCGGCGGCGTTTCTGTCTCTTCTTCGTTGTCGAGGTCTTCGGCGGCACGCATCAGCTGTGCACCCAAGCCGGCCATTGCCCAGTTGGTGGTCTCGTAGACATCGCAGGCCACGTGGGTGCCCTTGCCGTCGCGCTTGCAGATCGACAGCAGCTTGCCCGGGATGTCTTCATCACCGGTGTTTTCGTAGACGGTGCGCAGGTTTTCGCAGCCAACGCGGACGCCGGCCTGGCACAGTTTCTGGTAGGACGGCGCAGCGGCCTGCCAGTCGCCGGCCAGTGCATGGCGGTGGCCGAGGGCGTTGCAGCCCTGCAGCTTGCCGCTGTCGCAGCAGGCCTGCGGGTCGCTGCCCAGCGGGCAATCCTGCGGCAGCGGCAGTTCGACGAACACCTTGGGCGCGCTGCACTGGCTGCTGCCGCCGGTGCGCTGGTAGACGGCATAGCGGTTCCAACTGTCGATGCCGAGCAGACCGCCGTTGCGCAGCGGCTTGAGCACGAAGTCGCCGCCCTTGTCGTGGCGGATGTGGATGGCGCCATCCTGCAGGCGTGCGCGCAGTTCGCTGCCCATGCCCATCGTGACCAGACCATCGTTGCCGAAACCGAGCTCGTCCATCAGCCCGGTGCTGGCCTTGTAGTCGCCGCAAGGCAGGCTGCTGGCGGGGCCGACTTCAAGGTCGGCAGCGCTCAGCACGGCCAGGCTTTGCGCGCGCTTGCAGGTCATCTCGTCGGCACCAGCCTTGCAGGCCAGCTGCAGGGCGTCGCGCGCGGGCAGGTAACGCCCGGCATCCCAGTGTGCATCGGCGACCTCGCTGCAGAAGCCTGCGTCCGGATGGCTGCGGCACAGCTGCAACAACTCGTTCAAACGCGGCTCGGGCAGGACCACGGTGTTGCTGCTCAGCGCGCCGGCCAGCGCCTTGGCCATGGCGATGCCCAGCACTTCCTTGGCTGCTGCCAGACAAGCCGCTTCGTTGTACTGCGGGTTGCCTTCCTTGCAGACCGCAGGTTCTTCCAGATCCGGATCAGGGGTTGCCGCCTGTTGTGCGGCCTGGGCTTCATCGCGGTAGCTGGACAGCAGGCGTTCGCAGGCGAACGGCAGATCTTCCTGGCACCACTGGCTCAACTGCTGCGGCGTCGCCGAGCTGGCGTTGTCGATGCAGCTGTCGATATCGGCACGGCAGCTGTTCGCGGCAGGCGTGGGCGCGGTCTTGCAGCTGCTGGCAGCATCAAGCACGTAGTCGCCAAGGCTGCCGGTGATGCGCTTGCCGTCGCGGCTGAGGCTGTATTCGGTGCTGAAGCCATTGGATACGTCGGCGGCGTGCAGGGTGTTGCCCTGCTGGCGGATCACGTACTGGGTGGGCGCCAGGCCTTCATAGCGCATCGACGCCTGGCTGTTGCTTTCGACGACGAAGCGGGCCGAGCCCTCTTCGGCGGTATAGCTGCCGCAGCTCAAAGTGGCGGCGGCAGCCGGCAGCGCGCTCAGTGCGAGCAGGCCGCTGGCGAGGGCGGAGAGGTAACGTGGGACGGACATGCAAACTCCGGGGGACTCAACGAAACAGGGCGCGAACGTCGGGGCGACGCAGCTTGATCACCAGCCACGCATGCAGCACGGCCAATGCCACTGCTGCTACACCGCCGGTGATCAGCGAAGTCCACAGGCCGACGCGCAGTTGCACGCGCATTTCCAGACCTTGTGGTGAATTGAGGAACTCGGCAGGCACCATCGCCTGCATGCCTTCAAACATCCTGATTATCAGCGGCAGGAAGGCGAAGTTGGCCACCGCCACCAGCACCAGAAAGACGATGAAGCCGACTCGGCCCCATTCGCGGTGCTTGAGCAAGGCCCACGACACCGCGAGGAACGCGATCGACAACAGCAGGCCCAGTACGCTCAGCGAGAGTGCGTGTTCACCGAGCCAAAGCATGCCCGGCGTTACCGGCAGGCCTTCGTTCTGCATCACGCTGATGATGTCCAGGCGGCTCATCAGGGTCACCAGCAGCACCTGCAGCAGGCTCCAGACAATGGCCATTGCAGACATCAGCAGTGACAGTTTGGCGGTGACGGCAATGAACGAGGCCGCTGCGGAGGGCGTGGCTGGAGTGGGTGGGAGCTGGGGCGGATTCACGATGGCTCGCTACAGATATGTGGATGGAACAATGCTGGGATCAGCCAGCTTTCGCAGCGGGGAAGAGCGCGGCATACGCTGCAGGCAATACATGCAGCGCACTCAGTGGTGCCAGTTTCACACCGTGCGGCGACTGCAGCGGTATCCACGCCAGTTCGGCAATTTCAGCCTGTACCTGAGGTGCACCGCTGATGCTGACCAGGAAGGACTCGCCCTGCACGCGGCGGCCGGGTTCGTTGACCGCGGCGTCCTCGAAGCTGCCCAGCGCGACTGCGGTGCTGCTGTCGATGTGCACGCCGAGCTCTTCGTGCAGCTCGCGTGCCAGAGTCTGCAATGCGTCCTCACCGGGCTCGCGCTTGCCGCCGGGCTGGATGAAGGTATCCGAGCCGTGTTTGCGCACGACCAGCACGCGTTGCTGCGGATCGAGGATGACGGCGGTGACGATGCGGATGGGGTTTTCGGTGACTGACATCTGCTTCCAGCGGGTAGGGCTCCGTGCGGGAATGGTACTGGAGGCTTGGGTGATGGTGGGCGCTGCGGGGGCAGGAGCAGGATCAAGAGCACCTCTCCCCGGCCCTCCCCTTGGCTGCGCCAAAGGGAGGGAGCAAGGCCGCACCCACAAACAACAAGGGCGCCTCGCGGCGCCCTTGTTGATGCTTACTTCAGTTCCTGCTCGAACAACTTGAGGATGCGCTTGTACTGGTCCAGCCAGGAGTCGGCACGCGTATAGCTGTGGCGTTCCAGCGGGTAGGGCGCGATCGACCAGTTGTCCTTGTGCAGCTCGATCAGCTTCTGGCTCATGTTGATCGAGTCCTGGAAGAACACGTTGTCATCCATCATGCCGTGCGCGATCAGCAGGTTGTCCTGCAGGCCTTCGGCATACTCGATCGGCGAGGAGATGCGGTAAGCCTCCGGATCGATGTCCGGGGTGTTGAGGATGTTTGCGGTGTAGGCGTGGTTGTACTGATGCCAATCACCGACCGGACGCAGCGCAGCACCGGCCTTGAAGGTGCCCGGCGAGCGGAACAGCGCCATATAGGTCATGAAGCCGCCGTAGGAACCGCCGTAGATGCCGGCATGGGCGCGATCACCCTGCTTGGTTTCCACCAGCCAATCCAGGCCGTCCAGGTAATCATTCAACTCCGGATGGCCCATGTTGCGGTAGATGGCGGTGCGCCAGTCGCGGCCATAGCCTTCGCTACCGCGGTAATCCATGTCCAGCACGATGTAACCCTTCTGCACCAGCAGGTTGTGGAACATCTGCTCGCGGAAGTAGGTGGGATAACGCGCATGCACGTTCTGCAGGTAGCCGGCGCCGTGCACGAACATGGCGATCGGGTATTGCTTGCCCGGTTCGAGCTTTTCCGGGCCGTAGTACTTGGCCCAGACATGGCCGGCGCCGTGCTTGGATGGCACCTGCACCATCTGCGGTTGCACCCATTCGCGGGCCTTGAACTCGGCGCTGCGGGTGTCGGTCAGTTTGCGCGCTTCGCCACCGCTGACCGGCAGCACCGCGACCTGGGCCGGCAGATAGACCGCGGAGTAACGCACCAGCAGCTGCTGGCCATCCGGCGACAGGCTGAAATCTTCCACGCCATCCAGCGCGGTCACTTCACGCACGGCACCACCGTTGACGTTGACGTTGCAGACTTCATAGTCGCCCGGCCACTTCTGGTTGCAGACGAAGTAGAAGCTGTTGCCGTCGGCGCTGACCACCGGTGCCGAGGTCTCCCAGTTGCCGGAGGTGATCGCCTTGGGCTTGCTGCTGCCGCTCTGCGTGTACAGGTGCGAGTAACCGGATTCTTCGGACAGCAGCCACAGGGTGCGGCCGTCCGGCATCCAGCCGTAATCGTTGAAACCCCAGTTGATCCAGCCGCCGTCGGTCAGCCGGTGACGGCTTTCCAGGCGTGCGTTGCTGGCACTGGTGGTGGCGATCCAGCGGTCCTTGTTGTCGTTGGCGCGCAGCATCAGTGCGGCCTGGCTGCCATCGGCGTTCCAGCGGATGCCGCCGCCCATGAACTCGCTCATCAGTTCCAGCGGACGATTGCCCTTGAGCGCGTCCTTGCCGGCCTTGCGGCGCAGTTCGGCCAGCGGATCGGTGCCGATGCCGGGCAGGTTGTCCAGCGACAGCTGCTCGACCTTGCCGGTAGCCGCATCGGCCAGCCAGAACGTGTGTGGCTCGGGATTGTTGCGGCCAACGCGGGTGCGGGTGTCTTCAGCCTCTTCGTAACCGGACTCGGTCACGTACAGCGGCATCTTGCCGCCGCGGCCTTCGTCGTAGCCCTTGGGCTTGGTCACCACGATCAGGTGGCGTGCATCGGGCGACAGCGCGCTGTCGACGATCTCGACATCGGCGCCGAGGAAAATCGGTGCCGGTGCGCGGGTCGGGTCAGCCTGGCGCCAACGCTCGCCCTGCTCGCGCAGTTCTTCGCGCTGGGCGCGATCGGTGCGCAGTGTGGACAGGGTGCGCATCTGCTGGTCGCGCAGCACGTCGGCCTTAGGGGCGTCAGCCGGGTTCTTGTCGGCCTTCAGTTGGGCGACCTGGCTGGTGATGTTGTTGCGCGGATTCCAGTGGAACCAGTTGTTGCCCACTTCCCAGATCACGCCGCCATCGCTGGCGAAATTGACGCCACCGGCGCGCTCGTTGCTGCGGGTCAACTGGGTCAGTGCGCCGTTGCGCAGATCGCGCACGAACACGTCGCCATTGCGGACGAAGGCCATGCGCTGGCGGCTGCTGTCGTAGACGCGATCGGCGGCATCGAGGGTGCCGCGCTGGTCGTCGGCTACCTGCTGGGCGACCCCGCCGGCCAGCGGCAGGCGGAAGCTGTCGCGCACCGCGCTGCCCTGGCGCTTGAGGGTGTATTCGACCTGCTGGCCGTTCCACGACCACCAGGCCGATTCCACCGGCGGCCCGATCCAGTCCGGGTTGGCCATTGCCTGCTCGATGGTGATCGGCGTGGGCGCGGCATGGGCGTTGCCGAAAGCGGTCAACAACAGCAGGGACAGGGGCAGCAGCTTGGGCATCATTCGGCACCGGTGAAAGGGAACCGGACAAGCGTAGCAGCAGGCCAACGCGGCGGGCTGGGCCACAGGTCATGGAGGCCGGGTTCGGCGGGTGAGTTGCCGGAATCGGCAATGTTTTGCACCCTCCCGTTGGCGCAGCCAGGGAAAGAGGGAAGAAGCGTAGTGGGGGGGCGGCGGGGGGGGGGGGGGTTGGGGGGCGGCCCCGCCCCCGCGCGGGGGGGGCGGGGGCGG